>JAJQAI010000015.1 GCA_021203915.1 Prevotella sp.
GTGAGCCAACTATCAAGTTTATCCATTTCTTTAAAGCATTTAGCTTGTTTTCAGAAAATTTTAAAGACGATATCCCAAAAGCTACAGCCCAGGCTATAAACACCGCAGGAATAGCCGAGGCAATTGAAAACAAAAGAGGAAGAATACATCCATAAGAGGTTTTTGCAGATAGTGGCAAAAGTACTCCAAAATATATAAAAGCACTTTCAGGACAAAATGATAGGGCAAGCATCACCCCAAGCAATGTACAGCCTAAGAAACTATAGGATTTCTTTTTGTTAATCTTTAAATTATGGCAGTGGTTTTCCTTATGATAAAATTCAATGATAAGCATCAATATACCCACTATAATTAGTAATATACCTAGAATCTTCTCGCCCCACTCACCAAAGATTTCAGTAAGGTGAATAAATTCTGCACCACTTTGAAGTATGAGAGTGATTAAAACACCAAGTAGGCAAAAGGCAAGAATTCTACCTAGAGCAAAGAAAAGACCACCATGAAATACTCTTTTTGGATTTTCAACATCTCTTGAGATATATCCCATCGCTGCTATGTTCGCAGCTAAAGTGCAAGGATGGATACTCACTATTAGACCAAGCAAAATAGATGTAACAATGGGTAAAGAGCTACTAACGATAATGTTTTGGATTAAATCCATAAAATGAAGAATTCCTAAAGTTTTAGAGCAAATTTAGTTTAAGTATAGCAAAAAGCCAAATTTTTCTTTTAAAGTTAATGATGCTAAGTTTTAGAATAACTAGAATAACAAGGAATATCTAAAATCTTAAAAACATCGCTTAAATTAGGATAAAGTCGTTTTTCAATAAATTCTATTGTAATATTGAGTTATATCACATTTTGATCACATTTTCTTACAGCCACACTTTTTTGTATCTAAAATTTTCATAGTTAAGAAAAAAAGAATTATTTTTGCCTTGAGAGAAGAAAGATTTCCCTTTTGGTGGCTTCTTTTCTCACTAATGGGGACTTTTCTTTCTTTAAATATCTAAACTAAAAAACCTAAAAAAGTCTTTTTGACTTTTTTAAAAAAAATAATAACTATGAAAAGTGTACTAGAAGGACGTCCTATTCTTAAGGAAGAAATTCTCAAAGTTGCCGAAGTAGCTGGTTACTTATGGGAGAAAGGATGGGCAGAACGTAATGGTGGAAACATCACTGTAAACATTACTGAATTTGTTGATGATGAGATACGCAAGCTACCCGCAATAAGTGAAGTTAAGCAAATAGGAGCATGCTTACCTAAACTTAAGGGCACGTATTTCTTTTGTAAGGGAACTAATCGTCGTATGAGAGACTTAGCCCATCATCCAATGGATAATGGTAGCATTATACGTATACTTGACGATTGTTCTAGCTATGTAATAATAGCTGACAATCCAGTTAATCCAACTAGTGAACTTCCTTCTCATCTTATGATTCACAATCATTTAATAGAAAAAGGTTCACCATACCGCGCATCTTTGCATACTCATCCAATTGAGTTGGTTGCTATGACTCACATCAGAAAGTTCCTTGAAAAGGATGTACTTACTAATTTGCTATGGAGTATGATTCCTGAGACCAAGGCTTTTTGTCCTCGTGGACTAGGTATAATTCCATACGAGTTACCAGGAAGTGTAAAGCTTGCCGAAGAAACTGTAAAGCAACTTGATGATTATGATGTTGCTATGTGGGAAAAACATGGAGTATTTGCAATTGATACTGACATTATACAAGCCTTTGATCAAGTTGATGTCTTAAACAAGAGCGCTCTAATCTATATTGCAACTAAGAATATGGGATATGAGCCTGAGGGTATGACAAAAGAGCAGATGGCTGAGATGACAAGGGCATTTAATCTCCCCAAATAAATAAAGGTGAGAAATCATAATCATATAAATCCTGGTGTTAGTTTTAGCATCGGGATTTTTATGTGCTTTCTTTTCACGTTTTTTTAAATAAACAATTTAACTCCCACGCTATGGAGAAGATAACTTTTTTTCATGATATCACAAATAGAAATTCAACTAAGCCCTAAATCAAGGGGGTTTCATTTGATAACAAGTGAAATCTTAAGTAAACTTCCCCCGCTACCCAAAACGGGTTTGCTTAATTTGTTTATAAAGCATACTAGTTGTGGGCTATGTATTAATGAAAATGCAGACCCTGATGTGCGTCATGATTTAAAACTGATATTTGATAAGATTATTAAGGAAAATGAATCATATTATCATCACACCTTAGAGGGAAGTGATGATATGCCTAGCCATGCCAAAAGCGTTCTATCTGGCGTTAGTCTTAGTATTCCAATATCAAATGGACGAGTAAATCTTGGTACATGGCAAGGCATATACCTTTGTGAATATAGAGATTATGGTGGCTCTAGAAGGCTTGTGGCAACGATAGTAGGGGAGTAGAAAAAAAATCTTATGACAAAACTTGTTCTTATAAGACATGGACAGACATTTGATAATGTCAATAGGATAATGCAAGGGCAGACGCAAGGGCAGTTAACTCCTCTTGGCATTGAACAAGCAAAATCAATCTATAAAAATTTAGCTCAACATAAAATTGACTTTTTTATTTCAAGTGATTTAAAACGCTCGCTAGATACATGTCGTATTATAGCGGAAAGGAGTTCTTCCCAAATTATAGTAACATCCCTTTTAAGGGAACGTGATTGGGGTGGATTCACAGGAAGATATATACCGGACATTAAAGACGAGAGGTTCCCTGATGATGTTGAGTCAATAGAGGCCTTACTAAAAAGGGCAACTTTATTCTTAAGCTATGTAAGGGATAATTACTTTGATAAGACAGTTTTAGCTGTCGGCCATGGTATTATCAATAAAGCTATACAAGCTGTTTTCTTTGAAAAACAAATGAGTGAAGTTCCACGTATGGAAAACGCTGAAATAAGAGAACTTCTCTTATAAAATGAAAAGACAACTAGTCAAAAAGATTTCACTAACTAGTTGCCTTTCAATCACTAATATATTGTATTTACAGATTTTATCTATGACCACCGCCATGGCCTCCACCACTGTGGCCACCGCCTCCGCTATGTCCACCGCTACTGTGTCCACCACTTGAATGGCTAACACTGCCACCACCTCTACTTACGCTGCCGGATGATCTTGAAGAAGATCCACTACTTCTACTAATGCTACTTGAAGAGCCTCTGTTACTTGAGCCAAATCCTCTACTTAGGGAAGATCCGCTTGTTCTGCTTGAAGATGGTCTACTTCCCATGCTACTATTTGTGCTTGAGCCTATAGAAGAGCTACCCTTTGGTGAAAATGTGCTCTTTGGTTGAGATTGTGTTCTGCTACCTCCTAAGTTTCCTTTAGTACCTCTTTGATTAGCTCCTACAGTAGTGCGTGTACTGCTTTCACGATTTGTTCTTTGCGTGGAGCTTCCACCTGGACGTGATAATCCTCTAGAGGTTGAACTGCCTTTACTTTGAGTTGAGGAATTATTTTTTTGAGCATTTGCTCTATTGCTAGAGAAATTTCCTCCACTAGAGTGATTTGAAAAGTCACCACGATCAAAACGATCTCTCATTCCTACGCCATTTCTTTGCCCACCACTGATTGGATGAGATTTGTACCAACTTTGCCCCCCATTCATTCTCCAAGCGTGTCCACCTCTATAGCTGTGGAAAATATGTGGGCGTCCGAAATAGAAGAAGTCGCGCCTTGGATAGTGGGAGTAAATAGCAAAGTGCCATACACCTGAAGCCCAATATAGTGGACGGTAGAAATAACTTGCTGCACAAAAAGCTCTATACTGCCAATCTAGAAGAATATAGCTTAAATCAAGGTTACGTGCAGTCCAATATGCACCATATAGGTCATCATATGTGGTTATACTCATGAGATAGTCGAGATTTATCTCATATACTGCATCGTATTGTTCTTCTGTTAGATTGAGCTCATATGCCATCTTATCTGTAAGGAATAGAGCTTGCTCACGTGCCTGCTCATAGCTCATTGATTTAGCTACTGTGGACATCATGAGAAATATTACTAAAAATGCTATATACTTTTTCATAACTGTAATTTTTTATCCTTTTTTTCTTTTGGGCAAATAATATAAGAGGTTTTTCTCATATATCATAAGCTTAAAGCTTTTCTTTACCAATGCAAAGAAAAGGATAAAAAAATACATACTAAAGGGCTTTTCCCTATGTTAAGCGGGGAAAATCCCTATTTTAAAACTTCTTGGGAAAAACAATAAAGTCTAGAAGAGAAAAAGTATTATATTTTATCTAAGGTCAATAACCTCAGCTCCAGGGTAATCTTTAGAGTTAAAGCGGAAGAAAGAATCCTCATAAGAACCCGCTTTAAAGTTCGATATTGTTATCGTCGACCATGCTCCAGAGCGAAGAATCCTTATCTCTTGTGGCTGATAGCTCTTGTTAACGGTTATATACATCTCTTTGATGGAAAGCTTTTCATCTGTGGCCTCAAGATGAATTTCCCACCCAGAAGAAAGCGTTTTTTGGCTCAATTTATAACCACTTTTATAGATGTTTATAAACTTATATGGATTCATGGATTGTTGTTGCGTCTCCGATGGAGTACTTACATTGACCTCTTGGGATGATTTCATATAAGTCCATTGTGTCTTTCCATCATACCACATAATGGCTTGAGGGGTTTGGGCTTGGAACATACCACCTTTAATGGTTATGGTACCAGAGGTGTTGCCTATTTTTCCTGACATGGTGAAATTAGCACTTGCACCAGTCTTATTCCCTATTACTGCTGCCACCTTATCAAGAGTGGCTCTAGCTTGAGAATCACTTTGTGCTGATATTGTACAGCAAATCAAAACCGTAATAATGGATAAATATAATCTTTTCATAGAATTCAAATAAAATTATTTCCTTAATTTAGATAGTATTGCCTCTAAACTAGCCATATCCTGGATTAGTACTTCTCGAGGTTTACTCCCTTGTGCAACACCAACAATACCTGCTTTTTCTAATTGATCCATAATACGTCCAGCCCGGTTGTAGCCAATAGAGAAATGACGCTGTATCATACTGGTAGAGCCTTGTTGAGTTAAGACTATGTGACGAGCAGATTCCTCAAATAGTGGATCTATGCTTTGACTATCGAAAGAATCACCACCAAAGGATGTCTCATCGGATGTTGGTTCTGGTAATTCCATTGGAGCAAGAGGACCTGCTTGGTCACTAATGAAAGCATTAATCCTATCAATTTCGATTGTGTCAACAAAAGCACATTGAACACGAGTTGGCTCTGTACCATTTAGATATAGCATATCACCACGACCTATTAGTTTATCAGCTCCAGTACGATCAAGAATCGTTCTAGAGTCTATTGCAGAACTTACTTTAAAGGACATTCTGCCAGGGAAGTTGGCTTTAATGCTACCTGTGATAATATTTGTGGTAGGACGTTGCGTTGCAATAACCATATGTATACCCACAGCACGTGCTAATTGGGCTATGCGTGTGATTGGAAGTTCAATTTCTTTGCCGGCAGTCATTATAAGGTCGCCATACTCATCTATAATAACAACGATATAAGGCATGTACTTATGACCATCGGTAAGTCTAAGATGGTGGTTCACATACTTTTCGTTGTACTCTTTTATATTTCTAACACCGGCTAGCTTAAGCATATCGTACCGAGTATCCATAAGTTTGCATAGACTATTAAGAGTCCTTATGACTTTTGTTACGTCAGTAATTATCGGATCCTCCTCATCATCAGGAATTTTGGCCATAAAATGGTTAGCTATTGAGGAATAGATACTAAACTCAACCTTTTTAGGGTCAATAAGTACTAACTTAAGTTCGTTGGGATGTTTCTTATATAGTAGAGATGTTATAATGGCATTTAATCCCACTGACTTTCCTTGTCCTGTTGCTCCGGCAACAAGTAGGTGTGGTGTCTTTGCCAAATCAGTCATGAACACCTCATTGGTAATGGTCTTTCCGAAAGCAAGTGGTAACTCCATTTTAGTATCTTGAAAACGCTTAGAGTTTAAGATGCTTTCCATCGAAACGATGTTCTGTTTAGCATTAGGTACCTCAATACCAATGGTTCCCTTTCCAGGGATTGGAGCTATAATACGAATACCCAAAGCTGCAAGACTAAGCGCGATATCATCTTCAAGATTTTTGATTTTGGAGATTCTAACACCTTCAGCAGGTGTTATTTCATAAAGGGTGATAGTTGGCCCAACTGTGGCTGTGATGGATTTAATCTGAACGCCGAAGTTACTAAGTACATCTACAATTCTGTTTTTGTTTGTCTTCTGCTCGCTCATATCGATGTATGGCTTACCATCATCCTCATATGTCTTAAGTAGACCTAGGGTGGGGTACTTATATTTTGTCCATGGCTCATGAGGATTTATTGGAACCGATAAATCAATTTCGCCAGAAACGTTATTGCCCGTAGCTGATAGCTCTCCTGTTGGAACGATAATCCTCATAGATGTTTCATCACCTTGAGAGGCTTCAGAATCTTGGCCAGTTTCCGTTTCTTTTACAATCGGATTTTCTCCTTCTGGGAATTCTACCGTTTGGGTTTGAGGATTATCAAATACCTCAGGATCTGAAGACTGAGCCTCTTGAGATTCAGAATTTTCGTCTGGTCCATTTGTAACTCTAAAAATTACCTTTCCAGATAAAGCTTCCATCGGGTTGAGTGCTTTTCTTACAACCTCAATAGTCTTTTTAGTTACTATAGCAAGGAAGGCTATTGCTGTAAGAGCAAGAATAATATACAGTCCAGGTGCTCCAATAATATTTTCAATCCATTGGCAACAAAATAGTCCATGGTCCCCACCAGGATTGAATACTAGTCCAGGCATTAAGGGAGTAAGAATCTTGGCAGAAGCTATAGAAAACCATATCATCAAAAATACTATACAAAAGAAGCATTTTATCATGTTTATCATATATGCC
>JAJQAI010000110.1 GCA_021203915.1 Prevotella sp.
ATTATATAGTTAACCCTCTCTTTTTTTGATACTTAAAAACCTTTCTAGCTTTATACATCAATAGAAAAAGCCGTCTAAAGTCAAACTACTATAGACCAAGATAACCTATTTGCTCTTCTAAAGCTTTTTGGGTTTCTTTAGTGGCTGGAACAAGAGGCAGGCGAAGACGGTTTTCTATCATTCCCATTCCACTTAGCATTGCCTTTATGCCCGATGGATTACCATCATTAAAAAGTAACTCATAAAGATATGAAAGCCTCTGGTGTATTTCACGAGCCTCTTTGATTTTCCCATCTAATGCAAAGTGTATCATTGAAGAAAACTGCTTAGGAAGAGCATTACCTATAACGGATATAGCACCTACAGCCCCAGAGGCTATCATCGGAAAAGTCATTGCATCATCACCACTTATAACATCAAAGCCCTCTGGCTTATTCTTTACAACCTCATCCACCTGATCTAGCCAGCTACCTGCTTCTTTTATACCAACAATATTACTACATTCTCTAGCCAAACGTAAGGTTGTTTCTGCTTTAATATTAACACCCGTTCTTCCTGGAACATTATAAAGAACAATAGGAAGTTTTGATGCTTTAGAAATGGCTTTAAAATGCTCGTAAAGTCCTTCTTGGGAAGGTTTATTGTAGTATGGACAAACACTTAGGATTCCATCAACTTGAGAAAAGTCGCCACTTTGAAGTTCATCTATTACGGCTGATGTGTTAAAGCCACCACAACCAACCAAAATAGGAAGACGGTGATTAACCTTTTGTACCACCAAGTCTTTTATTTGTTTTTTCTCTTCTAAAGTTAATGTGGGCGTTTCACCAGTAGTGGCTAAAATGCAAAAAAAGTCAGCTCCACCTATCAACTGATAGTCTATTAATTTCTCTAAAGCTACAAAGTCAACGCTACCGTCTTTAGTAAAAGGGGTTACAAGAGCAATTCCCAATCCCTTAAAAATATTATGGTTCATGAAAATTTTATATCGATAATATAGTGCAAAATTAACGATTTTTTCTTAGGCTGGCAAAATAAAGCACTTTTAATAAAATGTCTTAGTGCTTCTTATGGTAGGAGGGAAAAGGCCTTTTAGGCTTGAGCCCCCTATG
Organism: Prevotella sp.; assembly: GCA_021203915.1. GTDB lineage: Bacteria > Bacteroidota > Bacteroidia > Bacteroidales > Bacteroidaceae > Prevotella. Next base: position 1,113 of record JAJQAI010000110.1, read on the forward strand.
CTTATATCTCTTAAATAGAAACGTCTTGCAACTCTTTTCCAATTAAACGAAGTTCATTTAGGATATGTTCTTCTCTTTTCTTTGAAGGCTTCTTCGTACCATTAGCGTATGCCGCAAGGAGACTTTGTTGTACACCCAATCGACGAGCTACTGCCGACATATTTAGCTCTGGATGAGATAGCAAAACCTTTGAGATGCCATGAGGTTCGGGTTCATCATAGAAAAAACTATCAAAACTAACGTCCTCATCTAACGCTTCCCATCTAATGCCAAATGCATTTATCTTATAACTGGCACGTTGCTTGTCAGTAGCATACCTTAAACGGGGATAGTATAGTAGCGACTGCCACAAAGTTTGACCCTCGTTAGTTAGCCCATAAAGCCTACCACCTTCAAACCAAATCTTTTCTATCTTCATCGTTATCTTAATTTTAGGTTAGTTGCCATGTATTTTAATCCATTCTTTAAGGATATTTTCCATATTTTCTTCGATGATAGACTCAGCCAACTTGAGATCCTTAGACTTTATCCAAAATTCTCAAGTAGTCTTATCTCTTTCTCAATAACAAACTTTGCTGACCCATCAGCGCTAACAACATGTATGTGTGGAGGTTGATGGTCACGAGTATAAATGTAGAATTTCAATCCAAATAATCTTAATATCTCAGGCATAATGTTATGATTTAATTAATTGACAATGCAAATATAGGATATAATTTTATATCCTGCAAATATTTTAATCATTTTTATGAGAATATTTACAAGAAAGCTCTAGTAACGTTACAAAGGAAACTACAAATTTTTTTAAATCTCTTTTAAATCTATAATATCATCAACTAGAGCCAATATATAGGAATATTAGTCCTAGCAGAACAAGAACAAGGTCCACAACCTTACTCTTAAGATTCTTTTCATGAAACAGCAGTGCTCCAAACAAGAAAGATACTACAACGCTACCACGTCTAATCATAGATACTACGCTTATCATAGCATCGGGGAAACTTAAAGCATAGAAATAAACAAAATCAGCAGCAGAAAGGAAAATACTTATTCCTATAATAGCCCAATCCCAACGAAATCGAGTAGACTCTCCTTTTTTGGGTAACCACAAAATAAATAGCATTACACCCATCATAAAACATTGATAGATATTATACCAACTCTGAACCACCATATGATCAAGACCAACTCCGCCTGATTCTCTTGGTGCTAATATATACCTATCATAAAGACCACTTAAGGCTCCCAAAAGAGCAGCTATAACAATGGAATATATCCATTTATCACGCTTAAAGTCAATACCTTCCTTTTTACCACTACGGCTAAGTAAATAAAATGATGCTATTGCTAGGACGACACCTATCCACTGATAAAGGTTAAGCCTTTCTCCAAAGACCAAAAATGCTCCAACAAGCACCATTACAGGACGAGTAGCATTAATAGGTCCAACAATAGTTAGTGGTAAGTGCTTCATACCAATATAGCCAAAAAGCCATGAGGAAAGTACTATAATGCTTTTAAGCACTATATATTTATGCACATCCCATCCACCACTTTCAACATGAAAGATTGTACCATCTAATATATCAGTATTAGCAGATAATATGATAAGGGGTAAAAAGATTAAAGATGAGAAAAGGGTATTAAGAAAAAGTACAGGTATAACAGCATTACTCTCTAAGGCCTTCTTTTTGAAGGAATCATAACAACCTAGCAAGGCAGATGAGAAAAATGCTAATACTAACCACATAAAAAACTTTTACCCTTATTTTTTAGTGCTACAGTTTGACTCGTTAATAAATTTAGAAATCGTATTTAATATCTTCTAAAAATAGCGCATTAGCAGGCATACTTTCTCCTGCCATAGAGCGGTTCTTACTAGTAATTACACCATTAAATTCCTCTATGCTCATACGCTCACGACCCACTTCAAAAAGAGTACCCACAATGGCTCTTACCATGTTTCTTAAAAAACGATCGGCAGTTATTCTAAAATGCCAAGAATTTTCATCATCTCTTACCCATTGGGCCTCCTTAACATGACAAATCATTGTTTTGGCAGAAGAATTACTCTTACAAAAGGAAGAAAAGTCTTCGTTAGAAAGTAAAACCTTTGCTGCCTGGTTCATCTTTTCAAAATCAAGATTATAGGGAGATTCAAAAGAATAAGCCCGTTTAAATGGGTCTTTTTGAAGATGAACATAGTAATGGTAAGTTCTTTCTTTAGCACTAAAACGAGCGTGAAGATCTTCCACCACTGGTATTACCTTATCTATTGATATATCTTTAGGAAGAAGTCTGTTTAGCTTATATGTAAGTTGGGAGGTATCTATTTCCCTTTCTATATCAAAATGAGCTACCATCCTTCGAGCATGAACACCAGTATCAGTGCGACCTGCCCCAACAATATTAACATCTTCGGAAAGAAGTATACTTAAGGCCTTTTCTATTTCCTCTTGGATAGACGAGGAGTTAGGTTGACTTTGCCAACCATGATAATGGGTTCCATCATATTTTAAAAAGATAAAATACCTATTCATCTATTTGTTATTCAAATAGTTTTAAGACATGGCAAAATTACCTTAAAATAGACATTTAGCATATCACTATCTATCATAAAGTTTACGGGCATCATCTGCAGCTTGAGGGAAAACCAATTCATTAAGCCAAGCTTTAACTTTTTCTGGAACCCTATTTGCATCCTCCTCATCCAAATGGAAAGCATGAAACGTACAAGAGCCTTTGTTTTCTAGTCTAAACTCAATATACTGCCCATACTTATCATCATAAAAATAAAGAGCCCTCGAATCTTCTCCAACTGCCTTAGCAAGCATCTTAGCAGCTTGCTGTCTGCTACACATTAAAACTGATACTTTTTCTCCCTTATTCGTTGGAGTTGCACCTTTACCATACTCTCCATGCTTAGGATTCAATTTAAAATTTCTTTTAGGTCTTCTATTATTCTCAAACCAATTAGCTACATCACGTATCTCTAAATCCCGTACTTCGATTTCATATTCTTTTCCATCACAATTAGTTGAAATAGAGCCTTTGTTACACTTAATAGCGTTGCAATTAATCAACAAGTACGTATTATCTTTTGCCAAGATTATCCGCTCTGTCATTTCACACAAAGTGTCATTTTCTATGGGGCTTGTGTAATATGTATAATTTTTCTGTGATACTTGTTTAGGATTTTTACGCCAATTTTCTCCCCATTTGACCATAGCGTCTTGAAAAATATGGTTTTCTAGCATTGGATAGTCTTCGTCAGTTTTTGATACGTCTAAGAATGCTTTTATATTTTCCTCATCATAATACCTTGCTTGACTTTCTATTTCAACAAATAATGTGACCTCTGTTATACTTTTAGCGATATTTCTTAGGGTATTAGGTCCATCTTCCCTATCTCGAATATAGAAAGGCTGCGAAGTAACATCTTTTCTTTTAGGTAGTAACAAAAAAAGTTCACTTTTAGACATGTCTAAAAACCAGCTAATATTTTATAGTCTATAATTATTTGGTCAAAGAAGCCCTTTGGCGCTTTTTTTAAACGACCTGTTTGAGTGGCTTCTAAACAAATAGGTTTGGCTATGTGATTTTTCTCATCTCTTTCAAAGTAGTAGATTGACAACATCTCTGGTGTAATACAACCTTTGTTAAGAGCAACAAGACTTCCATTTACAATATGGTCACTATGCGTCTCAACTATAACCTGAACGCCATTCTTAGCTACCATGGCCATCAACTTTGCTAATTCTGCTTGGCCATAAGGATGGAGATGAGCTTCTGGATTTTCTATGACGATTAATGCTCCAGGCTTAGCAGATAACAATGCAACTATCACAGGCAAAGTATATGATATACCATACCCTATATTTTCACCACTTAGGTCTTTTAGACCTTTTTGGCCCTCAATACCATTGTAATCATATATTACTAAAAATGAATTATCATCTTGGCTTTTCTGAACCTTAAATGTAATATTTGGACTTATTCGTTGTTCCCAATATATAGTCTGACTCATCAAGCTTAAATCTGTTTCCTTACCATTAGTATAGTCCTTTATTACATTTTCACTACCAAAATTAAAGAGGTAAGAAGCAACAAGTTCCCCTTGTCCATAATTTAAAGATATTTGCTTTTTAGTTACGACCTCATAAGAATCATTGGGAAATCTACTTCTACCTCCCCAGCGATTAACGCTTATATATTGAAAATCACTATTAAATAAAGATAGAGATTCTAAATTTTTGTCAGATACATTTTCGCTATAGAATTTCTTTTCCAAAAAAGTATTTCCAAAATTTGAAAGCTCAGCATTAAACTGGAATGAAAACTTTTCATCGTGTTCATCAATTATATTAAACTCTATTTCCCCAATATCAGCAAATCTATAAAGAGCATCATTCCCTGTCCCAATAGAACAAAGAGGATAATTTAGATCCAAGCCCTCCATTAATCTTCCTTTACGGAGAGATTGGCGAAGTAACAATAACGCTTGAATTATGCTCGTTTTACCGCTACTATTAGTTCCTGTCAATACCGTTAGATTACTTAAGTCTATCTCCGTATTCTGATGACATTTAAAATTTTTAATAATTAGCTTCTTAATCATATATACCTTTGTTTAGTCAAGAACATCATGTAGAACATTGTTAAAAGTAGAAAACCTTTTCTTTACAGAATCTTTCGTTGCTGTACCAGTAGTAAATGAGTTATAGTATGATGTATTGTTTTTCATTTCATAAATAAGGCGCTCTTTAAAAACTTCTTTTCTTTTTAACAAAATCTTTGCTTCATCTTCCGATAGTCTTGAAAAGTTGACTGAAATAACTTCAAAATAAGCCTTGTTTAAACTTCTTTTTTTATCAGACTTGCTTTTCCTTATTCTAAAAGCATCGTCTTCAAAAATTTTACTTGCAAGCTCCATGGCTTTAATGAAATCAACCTTCATACCGCTTAATACATTATCGTCATATTGTCCATACTTGATTTTTTTCATATTAATATTAATAAAATTATCAAGGTCTGGTATGTTATACTCTTTATAGCTTGTTAGATAGAAAGAAACAAAACGAGAAACAAAGTCCATGTCTTTTTTCCTTTTAGTCGGAATCTTATATGAAGTGGCTTTTAGAAATGATTCTTCCTTGGAAAGTTCTTTTACTATATCTATTGCTTTGCCGACATAGATAGCATTTCTAATTTCTTGAGGTAATAAAGTTATTCCGCCTGTATTCAATCTTTCAAACAAAATATACTTCACATCCTCTGGGGTTCCTCTTTCAAGAACGTTAACCGTAACAGGAAGTGTTCTAACATCTCTTTGATCCTCAAAAGAAAGATCATCATATTTTTTTCCTTCAAATTTTTCTGATAGAAATTCTAGGTTTTCCAAAGACAACGTTTTATCAACACAAAAGTTGCGTATAGCACAACATCTTTGAAGACCATCGATTATCCTCCATTCCTTTTTATTAACTTCTTCAAAATAGAAAGCAGGAAGACGTAAACCTATTAATATTGATTCAATTAAACGACTTTGTTGGGTATTATCCCATAGATTTTGCTCACGCTGATAATCAGCCCCAAAATTTATAACATTTTGTTCTATTTTATCAATAAATTCTCCCATATTCATAGGAGGCGTACTTAGACGAATATCATTGGGAGAAAATGGCACTATCTTTTTTTCACAATCCATCTTTTCTTCCTTTTCTATATAATCTGATACTATTGATAACGTTTCTTCTTTCATATTAAAGTTGACATGACTTTAAAGTGCATTAGTTTAACTAGAGCAAAGGTTAATAGTGCTATTAATTAC
>JAJQAI010000195.1 GCA_021203915.1 Prevotella sp.
AAATCATATAGGAATTTACGTATCTCGTTTTGAAATATTACTATTATAGCAATTACACCTACGCTTACAAGTTTATCCATTATGCTTCCAAGTAAGCGCATTTCTAATATTTGGCTTACAAAGACCCATATTACGATAAATACCATGATGCCAATGAACACGTTGAGTGAACGTGATTCCCTCATCAGCCGATAAATGTAATAAAGCATCAGCGCGACACAAAATATGTCAATAAAATCTTTAATTCCAAAATCAAACATACTCAAGTGTCTTTGTTACAATTTTCACGGCTTCAACGCACTTTTTCACATCATGTACCCGCAAAAAGGAAGCTCCAGAAAGTAGCATAGCTATAGTATTTACAACGGTTGTACCATTAAGAGCCTCATCGGTGGATGTCTCTAAAAGATTATATATCATAGATTTTCTAGAGGCTCCAACCAGTATAGGCAGTTCTAATTCACGTAACTTTCCAAGGCCGGAAAGAACCTCATAATTCTGTTGAAGGTTTTTACCAAAGCCAAAGCCTGGATCTAGGATTATATCCTTAGCACCTAAAGATCTAAGTTGGTGTACTTTCTTAGCAAAAGTTTTTATCATCCCTAAAATATCTGGCTCGTTTGACATAAGTATGTAGGCAACACCTGTTTGAGCTACCACGGAAAACATTTCGGGGCACTTAAGAGAATTATCTATATCCTCATGGGTACCTCCAAGAGTTTCGTTATAACCGAAAACTCCATTAGGATTACCTGCGGATACATCGTTTATAATTCCAACATCATAATCCTTTATAGCCATAAGAGCAATCTCAGGGCGGAAAGTATCAACCGAAATCATAGCATTAGGGTGAGCTTTTCTTATTACCTCTAGGGCCATTTTTAAGCGAAGAGTTTCTTCCTTAAAACTTACCTTTGTTGCACCAGGACGAGTAGAAAAGGCTCCAACATCAATAATATCACCACCCTCGGAGATGATTTCATCTGAGCGTTGAAGGATTTCTTTTTCTGTTTGTTTGCGGCTTTCTACGTAAAAAGAGTCAGGTGTTACATTAATAAATCCCATAACCTTAGGCTTTGATAGGTCAATGAGTCTACCATTTATGTTTAGGGTATAATTGGGAAAATGCATCACGAAATTGTTCTCTTTTAATTTGTATCAAACCTCAATATGCAAAAGTACAAAGAAAGATTGAGATTTTTCCCCTTTACAAGATTTTAATAAAAAAGGCTACCGCCTAAAAGAAACGTGTAGCCTTTAAAACAAAGAGGTTTTAAAACTCCTTTATCTCATTTTTCTATTACAAAAGACCTATTCTTTTGCGCTAAAGTGATTATCCATCTTTTCGCCCATTAGACTATTTAAGTAGACCTCTAGTGCGGTATAGCCATCTTGATTGACAAAATTTCTATCTTCTGGGTTTGAGGGATCAAGATTATTTTCTTTTTCCCACTCATCTGGCATTCCATCACCATCTGTATCAGTAGGCACTATGTAGTCAGTAGAATATTCTATAAATCCTTCTACATCTGTCTCTTTGTCAATTATTCCCTTCCTTTGGGATACAGACCCCGTATATTTAGCAGTACCCGAGGTTACATCCTCTATGATGCGTCGTTCTATAGTATCACGATTAATAGTTCCAGCTTTGCTTAGAACAGTATTATAGGCTTCCTCAGCACTCTCATAGTCATATATCATATACTCCTCGGGATTGTAGCGGCCCTCGCCACCAGATTCTGAGTACTTATAGTATGGTGTTTTGGTTACGATACGCTCCTGTTCACGAATATCCTCTAAAGGATATTCTTCCACATTAACAGCTGTCCAATTATCTTCAGTAGCTGTAGGGTTACCTTCCATTACATTGCCAGCAACATACCATTTAGCGGGGCCCCATGATGTAGCTCCTTTACGAGCATAATTTGACTGTAGAAAATTAGAGACCTCCGGTGTTGATGGTCCAGGTTTATAATAGTTATTCATGAAATTGCATTCATGGGCAGAATTAAGGCCATTATATGAGTCTATTTTAGCAGTATTCTCACCTCCATAACAAGCATTGACAGATCCCCAATTATAATTCACATTATTGATGTACTCAAGGAATACTACTTGATCATCGTTACGAGCACCATTAAGGCGGGGACTACGGCTATTGTTATGGGCAAGTAGATTATGGTGATATGTAGCAGGAGATCCTCCCCATTGGCTACCATATCCACGTGCCCCTTTAGAGTGACCAGCATTATAAAGACCCTCATGAACAATACAATATTGAACTGTTAGGAAATGACAGTCTGCAGTGTTTATATTCTCTTCAACTGACCAACCAAATACGCAATGGTCAATAATGTAGTTCATACAATTTTCAACTCCAAGAGCATTTTCCATTAGAACCTCACCATCAGTTGACTTTTGCCCAATGCGAAAACGCATATTTCTAATAATAAAGTTTTTTGATCCTCCCAAATTGACCTTATTGTGGGTAATTACTATACCATCACCAGGAGCTGTTTGTCCAGCAAGTGTCCAATTGGGGCGATTAACTCTTAAATCTGATGTTAATGGAATCTCACCACTTACTTTAAAAACAATTGTTAGTGGCTCATCAGGATATTGAGAAAAAGCCCATCTTAAGGTTCCCTCATCGTTCGTGTCCAAAAGAGAGGTAACCGCTACAACTTTTCCGCCACGTCCGCCGCTAGCATACTTACCAAAGCCCTCAGCAGTTGGGAAGGCAATAAGTGATTCTGCCTCTTTATCAAGGTTTTCCTTTATAGCAGCCCTAGTAGGTAACATTACTAAAACAAATAGTGCTACTACCCCAAAAGTTTTCAAATAAATTTTCATCTCGCGTAGTTTTGTGTTTTCCTTTTTTTATCCACTCCACCCAATTCTTATGCTAAGAATTTTGTGAATGGAGGATAGGCAAAGTTACGAAAAAAAAATTAATCTCTTGCAAGAAGAAGTAATCCCATAAACTCCCTTATAAATAAAAAGGCTACCATTAAGAAACGATAGCCTTTTTAAAAGAAGTCAAGTTTTAAATCCTATTTTACAACTTTTATTATTCTTGGAGCTATTCCTGGGGCTGCAACTCTAATTAAAAGAACCCCAGAAGGAAGTCCTGAAAGTGATGTCTTAGAGGATGTTATCTGATGAGCCATAACAAGTTTTCCATCCATTGAGTAAACTCTTAAAGCGCCACCTATATCATTATCACTTACACAAAGAGTGTTACTATTATTATCATAATAAACCTCTGGAATTTCAATTTGTATCATCTTGCCTATCCCTGCTCCTTGAGTAAAGTGTTTATCTTGAGTTTCATACATTAAGCTATTTAGATAAACCTCCAAGGCAGTATAGCCATCTTGATTGACAAAATTTCTATCCTCTGGGTTTGAGGGATCAAGATTATTTTCTTTTTCCCACTCATCTGGCATTCCATCACCATCCGTGTCAGTTGGCACTGTGTAATCAGAAGAATATTCAATAAATCCCTCTGCATCAGTTTCAAGATCAATTATACCCACCTTTTTAGATACAGAACCTGTATATTTAGCAGTGCCTGTAGATACATCCTCAGCTATACGTTGCTCAATAGCATCTCTATTATATGGACCTGCTTTACTTACAACAGTATTATAAGCATCTTCAGCACTCTCAAAGTCATATATCATAAACTTTTCTGGCTCATAAACGCCCTTATTGCCTGCTACTGCGTATTTATAATATGGAGTCTCAGTTACAATACGTTCATCTACGCGAACATCATCTTTAGTATAAGTTTCCACCGAAACGGCTGTCCAGTTGTCAGCTGTAGCCGTAGAATTTCCTTCCATGGTGTTACCATTAATGTACCACTTAGCAGGTCCCCATGATTTAGCACCATCTCGAGCGTAACTTGATAGTACGAAATAAGATCCCGATGGAGATGAAGGACCTGGTTTATAGTAGTTATTCATAAAGTTGCACTCATGAGCGGAATTATAACCATTATATGAGTTTACATCTGCAGTATTCTCTCCTCCATAGCAAGCAGAAGCTGACCCCCAATTATAATTTACATTATTAATGTACTCCATAAAGACTACATAATCCTCACCACGGGCCCCATTAAAGCGTGGACTGCGACTATTATTGTGAGCAAGTAGGTTATGGTGATATGTAGCAGGAGAGCCTCCCCATTGGCTACCATATCCACGAGCACCTTTTGAGTGACCAGCATTATAAAGTCCCTCATGGACGATACTATATTGAACTGTTAGGAAGTGACAGTCAGCTGTGTTTAGATTTTCTTCTACTGACCAACCAAATGTACAGTGGTCAAAGATATAGTTCATACAATTCTCCGACCCCATTGCGTTGTCAGCTAAGATTTCACCACTAGTTGACTTTTGACCTATGCGGAAACGTATGTTTCTAACGATAAAGTTTTCTGATCCTCCAAAATTAACCTTGTTGTGAGTAATTACAATACCATCGCCAGGAGCTGTTTGTCCGGCAAGTGTCCAATCTGCACGATTAACCCTTAAGTCTGATGTTAAACGAATCTCACCACTTACGGCAAAGACAATTGTTAGTGGTTCATCAGGATATTGAGAAAATGCCCATCTTAGGGTGCCTTCAGCACTAGTATCTTCAAGAGAAGTAACAGTTACAACCTTTCCTCCACGTCCACCAGTTGCATATTTACCAAAGCCTTCAGCAGTTGGGAAGGCAAGAAGTGGTTCTGCCTCTTTTACAACAACAGCATCGGACATTACACCATGGCGAGATACTGTACGTACTTTATACTCTGAATCGTCATCAGAATCTTTTTGGTATGAGGGCTCTTGAACAAACGCTACAAATTCACCATCCTTATATATAAGGTATCCTCCTGCCATATCATCATTCTCCCAAGTAAAACCAGTATCACTTATTGTAAAGTTCATAGGTATTGTAGCACCATTGAGTATATAGTTATAGTCAAAAGGAATATCTCCATTAAGTTTTGAGAAAAGGAAGTCAGTATTCATATAAGACTCCACTTCTAAATCTGTTGCTTGATGGCTAAATGATGCACGTGAAGAGGTATCAATTGCATTACCATCGGTATCTACATTTTGATATTCATAAAGTGAGCATTTACTCTCGTTTCCACTATAAGAATCCCAACCTTCAGCTTTTATATGGTCGCCAAGCATGCAATTTAGGAACATCGAACCACTCTCTTCGTTCCAGGGGCGTCCAAGATAATAGGAATTTGAGCTAACTCCATCCTCAGCTGTGATTTTACAATCATGGAAGAATAGTCCGGCATAGAAAGGAGTAACGCTTAAATCTGGATAACGTACTTGTGTTAGTTTTAGCCATGAGTCAGATGGTGCAGATATATATTTACCACCATTTAAGCAACGTATTTCACAATTTTCAAACCATTCAAGACCACTATCATATATAAAGTCAGTTGCTCCTTCAATTATGCAATTAGTAAAGTAACCGCGTGCTCCACCATTTGCTTTATATGTGTCTTGGAAACCACTTATTAGGCAGTTATTAAAGATATGAGCATCTCCTTCGGTATAAAGAGCTTCAGCTTGTCCTACGTTTCCGCTAGTATTTTGAATTGTTAGATTCTCTCCATAAAAACGTGAGGTATAGACATTTAAAGCTGTACAATCATAGTAGCTATTGCCCGAGCTACCACTACCACGATTTATGTTTGAAGTAAGAATCGTTGTTTCCTTATCTTCTCCTATTAAGCTTATATACTTATTTTTGCTTGTTTTAGTACCTGAGTAGATATTTTCATCGTATATTCCAGGACGAATGTAGATAATTCCGCGAGCTTCATCAGGTATATCATTTATTGCCTCTTGAATTGAGGTATAATCTCCACCACCAGTTTGATCAACTACAGCAATATAAACTTCAGCGTTTGCATCAGGAGCGGTATCTTCTGTTTTACCACTATCACCATTATTATCAAGGTCTGAAATTTCACCAACATCGCTTACTGGATTTGCTCTTGCATATGCAGCCTCATCTGAGGTTATAGTGTTACCAAAGATTTGTATTTTATGAACACGAGGAGCTTGGAACTGTGCTGTAGTGTCTACTGCTGTTCCAAATACTGACTTACCATCTTCTGTTGTTTGAACAAGAGTTTGTCCATTGTCACCATCCCAAACTCTCCAACGAATCGATACATCACTAGCGTCAATGACGTTTTCCATAAAATACCCTTGATCGCTAAATACAGTGTAACCACTTTTGTGTTTTTCAGATCCCATCCATACTAATGGCGTCCAATCTGCATCACCAATTTTGATATCACATTTTATACCACGCCCCCATGAGGTTGATGACCAAGACCATTGAACGCGCTCAACGTATGGGATATGATCTATTTCCATCCAACCATGCATAGAATTCTTTGTGTGAGTAGTGGTGTTAACTACACCAGCATCACGACACATTTGAACAAAACCAGTTTCGCCATGGTTTGGTTGTCCCGTAGCGTCATATGTAATATTGTCCTCTAGATAGTTCGTGTGTCCCGCAACTGTCCAATTGTTATATGTATCGTCGCTATTACCACAACAACTTTCTCCATTGTAGTATTGGCGACAAAAGGCAGCTGTTGCACCAGCAAAACCATTAGAGGATTCATTTGTAGCAAAGGTACAATTATGAAATAGCACGGGATAGGTAATCTCAGAACCACCATTGGCTGGAACCTCTAATATAGCGTTGATATATCCACCATCATCATATGAAGGACAATCTTGACCTGTTTCTCCTTTCCATGTGTTAGGCCAAGAAGTATCACTAAAGTTTATATCTATTACTTTAGGGAAGGTAGAAGAGTCGCTCCATTTTTCTACTACAGATTCTGGGTCTAGGCTTCCCTCTATAGTTGCATTTATAGGTAACATCACCATAAGAG
>JAJQAI010000145.1 GCA_021203915.1 Prevotella sp.
TTTATGTTAACTATTAATATTCACAAATGCCAAATCACATAAAAATCGAAATTTTAAAATTAAAAAAATAGGTATGAAAAAAACTAGCATTTTATTGTTCGCGGCAACAGCCATAATGTTGTCTTCTTGCGGAGGGAAAAGTGGTTCTCAAGGTGGAGTACCTGGATTCGCAGTTAGAACAGTCAGTACAGAAGAAGTAAATTTGGAGACTTCCTACCCTGCTTCTATCAAAGGTGTACAAGATGTTGAGATCCGCCCAAAAGTTTCAGGATTCATAACCAAACTTTGCGTAAATGAAGGACAAACCGTAAGAAGAGGACAACCTTTATTTGTTCTTGACAATGTTACCTACGAGGCTGAAGTACGCCAAACACAGGCTGCCGTTACATCAGCACAAGCACAATTAGCAACGGCAAAACTTACATACGAAAACAATAAGAAACTATTTGACAATAACGTCATTGGTACATACGAGCTTCAGTCATCCAAGAATTCTTACGATGCGGCTCAAGCTGCTCTAGCGCAAGCTCAAGCAAATTACACTTCAGCAAAAGAGAATCTTAGTTTTTGTTATGTAAATTCTCCTGCTGATGGTGTTATAGGTACTCTTCCTTACAAAGTAGGTGCTTTGGTAAGTTCATCAAGCGAAGAGCCTCTAACAACTGTATCTGATATCAATTCCATGCAGATTTATTTCTCAATGACTGAGAAAGATATGCTTGACCTTTCCAAAACAAAAGGTGGAACAAGCGCAGCTATTAGTGATTATCCACCAGTAAACCTTAAGATGGCTGACGGAACTATATACTCTCACACAGGTAGGGTTGCTGCCATTAGTGGCGTTATTGATGCCTCTACTGGTGCCGTAACTGTACGTGCTGACTTCCCAAATCCTGAGCATTTGCTTAAGAGTGGTGGTTCAGGTACTATTTTAATTCCATACATCAACTCTGCAGCTATAGTTATCCCACAAGAAGCCGTTGCACAGGTACAAGACAAATATTTTATCTACATAGTAGGAAAGGATAATAAGGTTAAATATTCTGCCATTACCGTTGATCCTAACGATGATGGTATAAACTTCATAGTTACATCAGGTCTTAATGTTGGTGATAAATATGTTGTCAAAGGAATTACCTCACTTACTGATGGTATGGAAATCAAGCCTCTTACAGAAGCTGAATATCAACAACAACTTGACAAAGCCGCTGCTATGGGTAAAGATCAAGACGACTTAAACAAGTTGAAAGAAGACTTAAGTAACTAAACTCTAGAAAACAATGAGACTAGATATCTTCATAAAACGCCCTGTACTCTCCACCGTGATTTCCATTCTGGTGGTGATACTAGGTCTTATTGGCTTGATTTCGCTGCCAATTGAGCAGTATCCTGACGTAGCACCACCTACCATTATGGTGCGTGCCTCATATCAGGGAGCCAATGCTGAGACCGTGCTTAACTCCGTACTTGCACCGCTTGAGGAACAAATAAATGGTGTTGAAGGTATGACCTATATGACATCATCGGCCACAAATGATGGCTCGGCTACAATCACGGTGTATTTTAAGCAAGGTCAAAATGCCGATATGGCTCAGGTAAACGTACAGAATCGTGTATCACAGGCAGAGTCTTTATTGCCAGCAGAGGTAACGAAAGCTGGTGTAAATGTCATGAAACGACAGACCTCCATCTTACTCTTTATGTCACTTACTAGTGATGGACGATATACCTCTGAATTCCTTTACAACTACGCAGATATTAACTTAGTACCAGCTATTAAACGTGTAAATGGTGTGGGTGAATGTCAAGTAGTTACTGACCAAACATATACTATGCGTTTGTGGCTCGATCCTGTGAAAATGAAAAATCATGGTTTAATGCCATCAGATTTGGTAACGATTTTGGACGAGCAAAACATAGAAGCTGCTCCTGGTAAATTTGGTGAGAGTAGCGATATGCAATATGAGTACACCATTCGTTATAAAGGTCGTCTAAAAACACCTGAAGAGTTTGCCGATATGGTAATTTCTAGCGATGCTAGTGGTCAAACAGTACGTGTACGTGACGTAGCAACGGTAGAAACTGGTTCACAGACCTATTCTATTTCCTCTGGTGTAGATGGTAATCCTGGTGTACCTATGATGATTACTCAGGTTGCAGGATCAAATGCAACAGCAGTCGTAGAAGGTGTCAAGGCTGTAATAGCGGAGCAAGAAAAATCATTCCCTCCTGGCATGAGAATGGCTATTTTCCAAGATGTAACCGAGTTCCTTTATGCTTCAATTGAGGACCTTATCAAAACGCTTATTGAGGCCTTCATCCTTGTGTTCTTGGTTGTATATATCTTCTTACAAGACTTCCGCTCAACACTTATTCCTCTTATTGCCGTACCGGTATCGCTAGTAGGAACGTTCTTCTTCCTATATCTATTCGGATTTACGCTTAACTTGTTAACGCTCTCAGCGCTTGTGCTTGCTATTGCGATTGTGGTCGATGATGCGATTGTGGTAGTCGAGGCGGTGCATGCTAAGTTGGACTTAGGATATAAATCTGCTTTACAAGCTTCCCTAGATGCCATGAGTGAGATATCTGGTGCTATTATATCTATTACGCTTGTGATGGCTTCAGTGTTTATTCCCGTATCATTTATTGGAGGAACCTCTGGAACATTCTATAAAGAGTTCGGTATCACTATGGCTATAGCAATTGCAATTTCTGCTATGAATGCTTTAACGCTTTCACCAGCACTTTGCGCTATGTTACTTAAGCCAAAGAATGAGGATGGCTCGGAGCGTAAGATGTCAGTAATGGAGCGTTTCCATGCATCTTTTAATGGTGTGTATGATAAGATGCTTGAACGTTACAAAAAATGGGTACGCCGCCTTGTTGAACACCCTGTAATTGCCATTATTGCAGTAGTAATAGGTATAGCTGCCCTTGGATATACCGCACTTACAACAAGAACTGGTCTTATCCCAGATGAGGATACTGGAACTATATACGCAACAATATCATTACCTCCAGGATCATCCCTTGAAAAGACAAATAATGCGATGTTGCAAGTAGACTCTATGCTAGCTACCAACCCAGCATTCCAGACGCGTGCAAGTATAACGGGATATAACTTTATCGCAGGTCAAGGTTCTAACCAAGGAACATTTATCTTGAAACTTAAATCATTTGAGGAACGCGAAAAGGAGGAAACATTTTTGAAGTACTTTAACATCCATAACTTAGGATCTAAGATGGTACTTGGAATGCTTTATAAACAGACAGCATCCCTTAAAGGCGTTACCTTTGTTGCATTCCAACCACCTATGGTACAGGGATTCTCTATGAATAGTGGTCTTACATTCTCTATGCAAGATCGTACGGGTGGAGATGTAAACGAATTCTACAATATTACTCAAAATTTCTTGAAGGAGCTCAATGCTCGTCCTCAAGTAGCCAATGCATATACTGCCTATAATTCTAAATATCCTCAATTTGTTATTGATGTTGATGTAGCAAAGTGTAAGCAAGCAGGTATTGATCCTAACGTAGTTCTAACTACAATGCAAGGTTACTATGGAGGTCTATACTCATCTAACTACAATGCATATGGTAAGTTATACCGTGTTATGATTCAAGCAGATCCTGCTATGCGTGAGAACCTAAAGAGTATAAATAATGTATATGTTCGTACATCTTCTGGTATGACTCCAATTTCAGAATTTGCTACATTAACAAAGGATTATGGACCTCAGGAAATTGACCGTTTCAACTTGTTTACAGCTATTAACGTTACTGCAAATGAGGGAGATGGATACTCCTCTGGAGATGCTATTAAGACTCTTGAGGAAGTGGCAAAAACTAATCTGCCTGCAGGATTTACTTATGAATTCTCCGGACTGACACGTTCAGAGCAGGAGTCAAGTAGTTCAACAGGAATAATTCTTGCACTTTGTTTGATGTTCGTATACTTAATCTTGAGTGCACAGTATGAAAGTTATATTTTGCCACTATCTGTAATACTCTCTATCCCATTTGGATTAGCAGGAGCTTTCATATTTACGGATTTGTTCAATAATAATAATGATATTTACATGCAGATTGCACTTATCATGCTTATTGGACTTTTGTCAAAGAATGCTATTCTTATTGTACAATTTGCTCTTGAACGCCGTATGACGGGTATGGCTATATCATGGTCTGCTGTTTTGGGTGCTTCAGCCCGTTTAAGACCTATCCTTATGACTTCACTAGCTATGATTATTGGTCTTATGCCTCTACTTGTACCTGTAGGTGTTGGATACAATGGTAATATGACACTCGGTGCTGCGGCTATCGGTGGTATGCTTATTGGTATGCTTTGTCAGGTTATGGTCGTTCCCGCACTCTTCTATATCTTTGAGCGTCTACAAGAGAAGATTAAACCAATTCAGTTTGATGACAATGTAGCATCTGTTGATACAGAGTTGTTACAATACACACGTCCGGTAGATAATCAGAACAATGCAAATTCGGTAGATACTCAGAAAAACGAGAATAATGATGAAAAGAATTAATATTATCATAATAGTCCTTGCAGCCGCCTGTCTAAGCGGCTGTGGACTCTACCATAAATACGAGCGACCTTACGTAAATACAGAAGGTCTCGTTAGAGATGTCCTATCTCCAACAGATACGTTGGTAGTTACTGACACAGCTAGTTTTGGAAATCTCCCTTGGCGTAGTGTTTTCACAGACCCTCAATTACAAGCGCTTATTGAAAAAGGTCTTGCTAACAATGCGGACATGCTCAATGCAACACTCAATATTGAAATGGTTGAGGCACAACTCAAGGCAGCTAAACTTGCTTTTGTACCATCCTTTAATTTCTCTCCTCAAGGGACACTTTCAAGGTTTGATGGCTCAACAACCAAGACTTATTCCTTGCCTATTGATGCTAGTTGGAATATTGACTTGTTTGGTAATTTACTCAACCAAAAGCGTAGCACTCAGATGACACTTTTGGCTACTAAAGACTACCAATTGGTTGTCAAGACAAAACTCATTGCTAACATCGCAAATATGTACTATACATTAATGATGTTAGATGAGCAATTAAATATTGTCAATGATATGATAAGCCTAACTAAGGACACATGGGATATGATGAAACTTCAGAAAGAGTTAGGTAACACAAAGGAAACTAGTGTTCAAACTGCTGAGGCAAACTACTATTCTGTTCAAGCTCAGGCCACAGATCTTAACCGCCAAATAAGGGAGACCGAGAATTCTCTTTCTCTTTTAGTTGGTCAACCAGTACAAGCTATTGATCGTGGAAAACTATATGATCAATCCCTACCTAGCGAGTTCAGCACTGGTATTGGTGTAGCTATGTTAAACAACCGTCCTGACGTACATTATGCTGAGATGAGTCTTGCCCAGTGTTTCTATGATGTACAAACAGCACGTTCAAAGTTCTATCCAAGCCTTACTATAAGTGCTGAAGGAGCATGGACTAACAGTGGTGGAACGCTTGTTAATCCAGGAAAGATACTTCTTAGCGGTATAGCAAGCCTTGTACAACCAATTTTTATGAATGGTCAACTTCGGGCAAATCTCAAAGCCTCTAAGGTTCAGGAAGAGCAAGCCTACAACACATGGCAAAACGCTATACTTTCAGCAGGAAGTGAGGTAAGCAATGCTCTTGTTTTATACAACTCCTCTGATGAAAAGAGTCGGTTAGATGCTTCTCAGGGAGAAAGCCTGCAAAAGGCCGTTGAATACACAAGGGATTTGTTCCACATGGGTGGCAGTACTTATCTTGAGGTAATAAGCGCACAACAGTCATTGTTGAATGCTCAACTATCAAAAGTTCAAGACGACTTCGACAAGATGCAAGCTGTAGTTAATCTATACTATGCTCTAGGAGGCGGATGTAACTAAGAAAGAGCCAAGAAAGAAATTCTTTAAAAATTAAAGATATGATTAGTCCAAAAGCAGAGATAGACCCAAAAGCGAAAATAGGCAAAAATGTAACTATTTATCCTTTTGCGTACATTGAGGGAGATGTAGAAATTGGTGATGACTGCATTATTTACCCTTACGTAAGTATCATGAATGGTACTCGCATGGGGCGTGGAAATAAGATTTTCCAAAACACAGTCCTAGCTGCTACTCCTCAAGATTTCCATTATAAAGGCGATAAATCTGAACTTATTATTGGTGATATGAACACAATCAGAGAGAATGTGGTAATAAATCGTGCCACTTTTTCTGAAGGAAAAACAGTAATAGGTGACCATAACTTCCTAATGGAAGGTGTACACATATCGCATGACACTAAGGTCGGTAATCGTTGTGTATTTGGATATGGTGCAAAAATCGCCGGTGATTGCTATATTGAGGATCATGTAATATTCTCCTCAAGCGTGATTGTTAATCCTGGTTCACGTATAGGAACTTTGTCTATGATTTCTAGTGGTTGTAGAATAAGTCGCGATGTACCTCCATACATCGTAGCTGGAGATAACCCAGTAAGATACAACGGTATCAATTCTTCCATACTAAATAATCATAGGGTTAGCGATAAGATACAAGGTCATATTGCCAATGCCTACCGACTTATTTTCCTTGGTCAGACTAGCGTATTTGATTCTGTGATTCAGGTTAGTGAACAAGTTCCAGATGGACCTGAGATACGTCATATCGTAGAGTTTATTAGAGGAACTAAGTTGGGTGTAATTAGTAAATTATAACCTATAAATCAAAGCTATAAAAACGGGGTAAGTCCAAAAGACTATCCCGTTTTTTTATTTCAGAAAAGATATAGCCAAAAAAGTTTTTAACTATTGTGATAACATTTAAAAAATTATTGTTATTTTTGCGCTAACTAGGCAAGAGGAAAAATAACCTTAAAAAACTAATATAC
>JAJQAI010000222.1 GCA_021203915.1 Prevotella sp.
ATTCTATAGATTTTAAAGAAAAAAATAGCGAAATCATTTCGTAATTTTTTTAAGGAAGATGAAAAAGAAATATCAAAATGCTTTCTTTGCCTTTGGTATTATTGTTCTAGCTATAATGATAACTAGGCTTGATTTCCATGAGACATGGAATGGGCTTAAACATGCTGGTTATTGGTTTATAGTAGTACTGCTACTTTGGGCTTTTCTTTACATCTTCAACACCACTACATGGTATATTATAATCCGTAGTCTCCCTGGCGAAAAGCCTAAAATAAACTTTTTTTGGCTATATAAGATTACCGTTTCTGGTTTTGCTTTAAACTATGCTACCCCAGGAGGTCTAATGGGTGGTGAGCCGTACCGCATAATGTCGCTTTCTCCACTGATTGGACCCGAGAGGGCCTCTTCCTCGGTGATTTTATATGTTATGACTCATATTTTTAGTCATTTCATATTTTGGCTTCTTTCGATATTGCTATATATTCTTACCCAACCAATAACCTTAATAGTTGGCATTGTTTTAATCTTTTCTGGAGCGTTTTGTTCCTTAGGTATATGGTTCTTTATGAAAGGCTACCAAAAAGGTTTAGCCGTAAGGATTATGAACCTTATTAAACACATCCCGGGAATAAAAAAATGGGCAAGTAATTTCATCTCCAAACACAAAGAGCAATTAGACACAATAGATAATCAAATAGCAGCACTTCACAAGCAGAACAAAAAGACTTTCTTTTGTGCTATATCACTTGAAGTTGCATGTAGGATATTATCGGCCTTAGAGGTAATGTTCATCTTGCTAGTGATAATGCCAAGTGTAAATTATATTGATTGCATACTAATTTTAGCCTTCACGAGTCTTTTTGCGAACCTACTATTCTTTATGCCTTTACAACTTGGTGGAAGAGAGGGAGGTTTTCTTATGTCAACATCGACTCTGGCTCTTGGGGCTAGCTCCGGTATATTTGTTGCCCTAATTGTAAGAATAAGGGAGCTTATTTGGACTGCCATTGGACTTTTAATGATTAAATTTGAAAAGAAAAGACAGTAAGAAATTTTCAAATAGGTGTCTATATAGAAATTAAAAGAAAATCAGTAATTTTGCACCCCACAAGATGAATACCACAGAATTACAAAGAGTAAAGCAAAGATATAGTATCGTTGGCAATTCAGAAGGTGTCAACCATGCTATTGATGTTGCCATGCAGGTAGCCTCAACAGATTTATCTGTGCTTATAACTGGAGAAAGTGGTGTAGGTAAAGAGATAATCCCTCGTATAATTCATGATAATTCCCCTAGAAAAAGGGAAAAGTATTTTGCTATAAACTGCGGTTCTATTCCCGAAGGAACTATTGATAGCGAACTGTTTGGACATGAGAAAGGTTCTTTTACTGGAGCGATTGGCGAAAGCGAGGGATATTTTGGTGTTGCCAATAAAGGAACAATATTTTTAGATGAGGTAGGAGAACTTCCACTTGCAACTCAAGCTCGCCTATTGCGCGTTCTTGAAACGGGCGAATATATACGAGTTGGCGGACAAAAAATAATGAAGACCGATGTTAGGATAGTAGCTGCTACCAACATCAATATGAATAAGGCTATTAGCGAAGGACGTTTCAGAGAAGATTTATATTATCGTCTTAATACCATCCCAATACAAATTCCACCTTTAAGAGATCGTGGAGAGGATATAATACTGCTATTTAAACTGTTTGCAATGCAAATGGCAGAAAAGTATCATATACCCAAAATTACTCTTACAGAGGATGCAAAAAACGTAATGTTAAAGTATAAATGGCCTGGGAATGTTCGTCAGCTAAAAAATATAACAGAGCAGATGTCTATTCTTAGTCCTACAAGGGAAATTGGTGTTCAAGAAATTCGCAAGTTTATACCCGAAGACATTGAAAGTACGCAACTTGCAACACTATCATCGGTTGCAAGTGGCTTTCGTGAAAATGAGAGGGAATTGCTCTATAAGATACTTTACGAATTACGTGGCAACGTCAATGACTTGCGTCGAGAGATGAACGATTTACGCAAGCAACTTGATGCTAAGACCTCAGCAGAGGTAAGCAAAGAAGAAGCTATTTTGCCAACAGTTATTTCTCCCCAACTTCAAGGAAACACTGCCCCCCAGGTATACGATGCATATGCTGAAGAGATTTCCGAGCCCGAAAGTCTCAATCTAGAGGACATCGGAAGACAGATGGTTGAAAAAGCTCTTGATAAAAATAGCGGAAACAGAAAAAAAGCAGCTCAAGAGCTCGGAATATCCGATCGCACACTCTATAGAAAAATCAAACAGTATGGACTTGATAAATAGCCATAAAAAAATCTTTTTTGCCCTACTTGTTTTTGTCTTAACAGCATGTAGCGTTTCCTACAAATTTAACGCCTCAAGCATTGACTACTCTAAGATAAAGACAATACAAATTGCGGATTTCCCCAACCGCGCTAGCTACGTTTGGGGTCCTATGGCTAGTACGTTCAACAATAAACTAAAGGACATGTTCGCTGACCATACGCGTTTAATACAAGTTAAACGTAATGGCGATTTAAAAATAGAGGGAGAAATAACCCAATATTCCCAAAGAAATAAATCCGTCACCAATGAAGGCTACTCAGCACAAGCCGAACTATCTATGACAGTAAACGTGAGGTTTACTAACAACGTAGATCACAATCAAGATTTTGAACAACAATTTACTGCTACGTCAACCTTTGAGACGACCCAATCCTTAAGTTCTGTACAAGAGGAATTAGTCTCCCAGATGATAGATGATATTACTGATCAAATTTTCAATGCCACTGTGGCCAACTGGTAGAAAACGATGGATTTAGTTCTCTTAAGCAAACATCCTGAACTTTTAGATAAGAAAACTCTTTTTGAGTTGCGTTCCTTGGTGGCACAATATCCATACTACCAGATAGCTAGACTGCTCTTACTTAAAAACCTTTATTTGCTCCATGACCCATATTTTGGCGAAGAACTTCGACGTTCAGCTCTTTATATAACTGATAGGAAAGTTCTTTTTGATATGGTGGAGGCAGCACATTATAATTTAAGAAGCACAACATCTTCCTCTAACGATGGTGGGGAAGATAAAAAAGCCTCTAGCGGTAGGACAATTTCTCTTATAGACCAATTTTTAGAGACCGTGCCTCAGGAGAAAGAAGAATCATCACAAAAAAAGAGAACTAAAAGAAAGCCAACTCCTGCAGATGCAACAATCGACTATATATCATACCTTTTAGATGCTACTGAAGAAGAGGGCTCAAAAGCAGAACAAAGCAAATCTGAAATGAAGCATCAAGACCTTATTGATAGCTTTATTCAGACAAGTGGAGGTAAAATCCAACTCAAGGATGAACCAGAATTTGTTCCAGAGCCTCAAGAGGCGGATAGCAGCGAAAATGAGGATGACTATTTCACCGAAACCTTAGCCCAAATATACATTCGTCAAGGCCGATATTCCAAAGCACTAGAAATAATTACTCTTTTAAATTTGAAATATCCAGAAAAAAGTGCTTACTTTGCAGACCAAATTAGATTCTTGAAGAAACTAATAATAAACGATGCGGCTAAAAATGGGACACCACAACCTTAAAATTAAATGTGTTTAAGTAAAAAAGAAAAACTTCTTGTGGTATAGTTTTTGCTTGTTAAAAAAGAATATTAAAAAAAATTGAAAGTAATCATATGTATACTTTATTTGTAGTCTTAATAGTAATTGCGGCACTCCTTATGATTGGGATAGTGTTAATTCAAGAGTCAAAAGGAGGTGGACTAGCATCAAACTTCTCTTCCTCAAATCAGATTATGGGTGTTCGCAAGACAACGGACTTTGTAGAGAAAGCAACTTGGGGACTTGCCATCGCAATGGTTGTCTTTAGTGTTGTATGCGCTTATGTAGCACCTACAAGCAGTAGTGTAGAAAGTGTAATTGAAAAAGCAGCTACTGAGCAGCAGAAAACCAATCCAACCAACCTTCCTGGTTTTGGCGTAAGTCAACCTGAGGAAGCAGCTCCCGCTGAAGGTGCTCAAGCTCCAAAGGCTGCTGCCCCAGATCAAACTCCAGAGGATGCTGCCCCAGATCAAGCTCCAGAGGCTGGTGAATAAATCGAATTCGGGGATTTAATTTGGTTAATTCGAATAAATCCCATACTTTTGCACTCGCTTTTTTCGCGCGTGGAGCGAGCGTGCTCCATTTTTATGGTGGATGTAGTTCAGTTGGTTAGAGCGTCAGATTGTGGTTCTGAATGTCGTGGGTTCGAGTCCCACCATCCACCCCTTAAGAAGAGGATAAAAAACCGCTATTTTTAGCGGTTTTTTTGTGCCCCAATGGATTTATCAGTCAATTATAAGCCTATTTTAGGGATAACTGATTGATTACCAAATATTTTCATACATTATGGTGGTGACAAACCATCTTATTTTAAGCCGAAAACTGACTTTTTAAGCACTTTTTTTATCGTTTTAGGTCAGTTTTCGGCATTTTTTCTTTCTCCGAATTCTATAAAAATCAATCTTCCTCTACAGTATCAGATGGTGTTTCAGCCTCTTGTATTGGGTTTTCAACTTCTGAAGCCTCTAAATTACCAGCAACTGCTGAGGACTGCTCATCTGCTCGAGCTTCCATCTCTTTTTTAATGCGCTTTCTTTCCTTATGTATCTTGATAGCATTGACGCATTCAACAACACCATATAAAATAAGACACCACCCTATTATAAGCAGAGGTAGTGAAGCACTAGCCATGGGTTTTATTATAACAAAAAGACCAGTAAGTAATATTATAGCTGGACAAACCCAAAACCATAGTGGGATACGGCTATATTTATTCACGCTTACTAGGTTGGTGAATTGGTTTATTGCGCCCAATATTAGGATTGCTCCTAGAACGTACATCAGCGATTTAACAAAAACACTAGGCATTAAGGCCAGTATCAAACCAAGTAAAACGCTACCTAAACCCACAATTGGGAAAACAGGTCTATAGGATACAATAAGACGCCCTTGAGCATCATAAACCTCAGCATCGTTTTTGTGGAGTTTTGTATGGATATATTCAGCAAATGATATAACACCAGAAATTAGGAATAATACACCAATGACAATGGTGATGCCCTTAACTGTGCTGCTTGGATTATAAATAAGCAATACACCTACTATTATAGCGCATATAGCGCGAAAGATTGAACTTTGAAGAACTTTCATATTTTTGGAAATCTTTTTTTTCTTGATGAATGCAAATTTAGCTATTTTTTTGTTAGAAGACGAATTATCTATAATTGAAACATCCCAAGAAGCTTTTGTATTTAGGCTAGAAAAGGTTATCTTTGCATACTTTTTGATGAAGAAAAACATGAATCTTAAAGAGATACTTCTTTCTATATTACTTTTTTATGTATGCGCGGGGCTATCCTTTGGCCAAGATGAGGTTAAAAAGGTAAAATATCCTGATAAAAAGACTTACCTATATCGCGTAACATTAAAAGATAAAATAGGTACGCCATATAGTTTGGAGCATCCAGAAGAATATCTATCTATAAAATCGCTAAATCGTCGGGCTTCACAAAATATCACACCCGATTCAACAGATCTTCCAATAAATCCTGAATACATAAAGGAAATATCTTTAATTACTCCCGAGGTGGTCTCCACGAGTAAATGGAATAATACCATTTTAGTTAAATGCCATAAACAAGAGGAGATAAAAAAGATTTTAGAGCTTGGATTTGTTGAGGGAGCACTGAAGGTTTGGACCTCACCAGATTCTATTTCCAAGGATAAGTCAAGGCTAAAATATCACAATGATTTTAATAGTTGGGATGAAATCTACACAAGTGATTATGGTGCCACCCAGGAGCAGGTAAATATGCTAGGTGGAATAAAATTACATGAGCATGGATTTACAGGTGAAGGCATTACTATTGCTGTGCTAGATGGTGGTTTTATGAATACCGATGTTATTCCATGCTTACACAATATAAAATTTGAAGGTGTTAAAGACTTCGTTTTCCCTAAAGCAGAAAATGTTTTCAAGGAAATGGAACATGGCACAAAAGTGCTATCTGTAATGGCAGTAAATGTACCCGAAAAGTTCGTAGGCACAGCCCCAGATGCATCCTATTGGCTACTTAGATGTGAGGACGAAGATACCGAGAGTCTTGCCGAAGAAGACTATTGGGCAGCTGCTGCAGAGTTTGCCGATAGCGTTGGCGTTGATGTAATAAGTAGTTCCCTTGGATTTCATTCTTTTGACGATACAGAAACAAATTATTCCTACCATCAACTAGATGGTAAGACAGCAATGATTTCCCGCACGGCATCTATGCTAGCATCTAAAGGAATAATACTTGTTAATAGTGCGGGCAATGATGGTATGTCTGCCTGGAAGAAAATAAATGTTCCCGCTGATGCATATGATATAATAACAGTCGGTGCCGTTACACCAAGTGGACACAATGCGCCCTTTAGTAGTATTGGACCAACAGCTGATGGGAGGATAAAGCCTGATGTTATGGCCCTAGGTAGTCCTACTGCAGTAATTACCGGTAGAGGCACAATAATAAAGGATATGGGTACCTCATTTGCTACTCCAGTTGTTGCAGGACTAGTAGCATGTCTATGGCAAGCCTTAAAAGGTAAAACAGCTAAGGAGATTATCGAAATCGTAAAAAATAGCGCTAACAACTTAAACACTCCAGACAATATATACGGCTACGGCATACCAGACCTATGGAATGCATATAATTCTTCTAGAAAAACAAAGTCAACATCCCCTTAAGTTATGCCATCATCTCATATGACCCTATTCAAATAGGGTCATATGAGATGATGGCATAACTTAAGGGGATGTTGTGTTTGTTTTTCTAGAAGTATTA
>JAJQAI010000242.1 GCA_021203915.1 Prevotella sp.
AGCTTAAAGTTTTAATAGACATATTCAAAGGAAAAAAGTTCCCAAGTCCTATTTTTAGTGGCTTGGGCTTTTTTATTGCTCTAAAGGAAGGCATTATGAATTAAAAACTACATGAGTTTTTTATTAGCAGACAAATTGTATCTAAATATATACCTCTTTTTTTAAAAGAAAATGTTACCTTTGCCTTACGGAAAAATTTGCTATAAAAGCTCACAATTATATAGTTAACTCTTCAAAAAGAAAAAAAGAAAGTTACTTATGCTTACACTAAAACAAATCATCGAGGACAAAGAGTTTGTAATAAAAGGCTTAGAAAAAAAGCACTTTGCAAATGCTGCAGAGGTTATCGAAAAAGTCATTTCTCTTGATTTTTCAAGAAGAGAAAATCAGCAAAAGTTAGACAAAAGTTTACAGGAAATAAACATTATGTCCTCTAAAGTAGGTGGCCTTTTTAAAGAAGGTAAGGCCCAAGAGGCCAATAAGATAAGAGAAGAAGTATCTCATCTTAAAGATAGCGTAAAGCTTTTAGGCGATCAATCAAATAAGATACAGGAAGAGCTCACTCAACTTCTTTATACCATACCTAACGTTCCAAACAAGGATGTACCCCAAGGTGCTTCTGCAGCGGATAATGTTGTTGTAAAAGAAGGTGGGAAGATGCCTAACCTTCCAGAGGATGCACTATGTCATTGGGATTTATGTAAGAAATTCAACCTTATAGACTTTGACTTGGGTGTAAAGGTTACAGGTGCTGGATTCCCCATATACATTGGAAAGATGGCACGCTTGCAAAGAGCCCTTGAGGCTTTCTTCCTTGAGGAAGCTCGTAAGGCTGGCTATCTTGAGATACAACCTCCTTATGTTGTTAATGAAGCATCTGGTTATGGTACCGGTCAGCTTCCTGATAAAGAAGGTCAGATGTATCATTGCGATCTTGACAATCTTTATCTTATTCCAACGGCTGAGGTTCCCGTAACAAACATATTCCGTGATGTGATTCTTGAGGAAAAAGATCTCCCCGTAAAGCGTTGTGCATATTCGGGATGCTTCCGCCGGGAGGCAGGCTCATACGGCTCTGATGTTAGGGGCTTAAATCGTTTACATCAGTTTGATAAGGTGGAGATTGTTCGCATAGATAAACCTGATCATTCTTATGAGTCATTAAAGGAAATGCTTTCTCATGTTGAAGGTCTTTGCCAAAAGCTAGAACTTCCCTATCATATACTACTTCTTTGTGGTGGAGATATGAGTTTTACATCTGCTATATGCTATGACTTTGAGGTCTATAGTGCAGCACAAAAGAAATGGCTTGAGGTTTCATCGGTAAGCAATTTTGAAAGCTACCAAGCAAATCGTCTAAAATGTCGCTATCGCAGAAGCGATACTAAGAAGACAGAACTCTGTCACACCCTAAATGGTTCAGCTCTTGCTTTACCTAGAATAGTAGCAGCTATTATTGAAAACAATCAAACTCCTGAAGGTATTCGTATTCCAAAGGCCTTGATTCCATATTGTGGTTTTGAATTACTTGATGATAAGAATTTTTAAATCTTAAAAAAAGGGGGAAAAGTACAGTATTGCTCCCCAACCATTAAGCCTATGTATAAGATTGTAAATAAAAAACAGTTTTCTCAAAACGTTTTTCTTTATGAGGTTGAAGCTCCTTTAATAGCAAGAAGTCGCAAAGCCGGTCATTTTGTTATTGTTAGGGTCGAAAAAAATGGAGAGCGTATGCCTCTAACAATAACTGATTCAGACACAGAGAAAGGTACAATATTTTTAGTTGTACAAAACGTTGGAGTTTCTTCCACAAAGTTGTCTAAGTTAGAGATTGGAGACCATCTAACCGATCTTGTAGGTCCGCTTGGAAATCCTACGAAAATCGAAAAATACGGCACTGTCCTCTGCGCTGGAGGTGGTGTCGGCGTAGCTCCAATGCTCCCAATAATAAAAGCTCTTAAAGCTGCCGGTAATAGAGTATTATCGGTAATTGCAGGAAGAAGCAAAGAACTTATTATTCTTGAGGATCACGTCAGAAAATATTCTGATGAACTAATAATAATGACCGATGATGGCTCTTATGGTGAAAAGGGTGTTGTCACCGTTGGTATGGAAAAGTTTATATCTCAAGAGCATATCGATAAAGCTTTTGCTATTGGTCCTCCCGTAATGATGAAATTTAGTTGTCTAACAACTCAGAAATATAATATCCCAACTGATGTATCTCTAAATACCATAATGGTAGATGGTACTGGCATGTGCGGAGCTTGCCGCTTAACTATTGGTGGAAAGACTAGGTTTGTATGTGTTGATGGACCTGAGTTTGATGGCTCTTTAGTTGATTGGGATGAGATGCTTCATCGTATAGGCACTTTTAAGGAGAAAGAAAAAGAAGCCTTTGAGCGCTATCTCCAAGGTCAAACATCTTCGAAGGAAGTAAGTAAGGATGAAAAGGAAAAAGAACAAGAAACTCCCCACGCTAGTCATCCTAAAGAAGAGGAAGAAACAATTGAGGCACTCACCGATCATGATGCTCCTTGGCGTAAAGAGCTTCGCTTAAAAATGAAACCTAAAGAGCGTGCTACTTTAAAGCGTGTTAAGATGCCGGAACTCGATCCTGAGTATAGAGCAACGACAAGATACGAAGAAGTAGATCAAGGTCTAACCCGTGAGATGGCACTTTCTGAAGCTAAGCGGTGTCTTGATTGTGCTAAACCCACATGTATTGAGGGGTGTCCGGTAAACATAAATATTCCATCATTTATAAAGAATATCGAGCGTGGGCATTTCCTTTCTGCAGCTAAAGTCCTTAAGCATACATCTGCCCTACCTGCAGTTTGTGGACGCGTTTGCCCGCAGGAAAAACAATGTGAGAGTAAGTGTATCCACCTTAAGATGAATGAGCCTGCCGTTGCCATAGGTTTTCTTGAGCGCTTTGCTGCTGATTATGAACGTGAGACAGGTAATATTTCACTTCCTAAAATTGCGCCATCAAATGGTATTAAGGTAGCCGTTGTAGGCTCTGGACCATCGGGTCTAAGTTTTTCTGGCGATATGGCTAAAATGGGCTATGAGGTGCATGTCTTTGAGGCTTTGCATGAAATAGGTGGTGTCTTGAAGTATGGTATACCAGAATTCCGTTTGCCAAATAAGATTGTTGATGTTGAAATTGACAACCTAAAGAAAATGGGAGTTAATTTTAGAACCGATTGTATTATTGGTAAGACAATCACCGTAGATGAGCTAGAAAAAGCAGGCTTTAAGGGAATCTTTGTTGGCTCTGGTGCAGGACTTCCTAATTTTATGGGAATTCCAGGCGAAAACCTTATTAATGTTATGTCATCCAATGAGTACCTAACACGTATAAATCTTATGGATGCTCCAAACCAAGATACTGATACGCCAATAAACATAGGAAAAAAGGTAATTGTCGTTGGAGGTGGAAACACAGCAATGGACTCATGTCGTACAGCTAAGCGTCTTGGTGGAGATGTAACGATTGTATATAGACGTTCAGAGGTTGAAATGCCAGCAAGGCTCGAGGAAGTTAAACACGCAAAGGAAGAAGGTGTTAAATTCCTATGCCTACACAACCCCATTGAATATATAGCCGATGAGCAAGGCAAAGTAAAGCAGGCTATCCTTCAAGTTATGGAGCTTGGAGAGCCTGATGCCTCAGGCAGACGCACTCCTATTCCTATTGAGGGAAAGACCGTCACCATGGATACCGATCAGGTTATCGTAGCAGTTGGAGTCTCCCCTAACCCACTAGTACCAAAATCTATTTCTGATTTGACCTTGGGTAGAAAAAATACCATCGTTGTTAATGAAGCAATGCAAAGTTCAAGAAAGGAAATATTTGCCGGTGGTGACATAGTTCGTGGAGGCGCTACTGTTATTCTAGCTATGGGTGATGGAAGGCGTGCAGCTCAGAGCATGGACAAGGAGCTAAGAAATAAATAAGCCCCCTAAAAAACTTTTAGGCTATACCTCTGAAATAAAAAACAGGTGTTTTTAAAGCCTAATTCTCTAGTTGTATATGCCCATTCTTACCGATGAACAAAAACTTGAAAGAAAAGTTATAAGTCGCTTTAAAAAAGCCATTTACACTTATAACCTCATTGAGGATAATGATAGTATTCTTATAGGGCTTTCAGGTGGAAAGGATTCGCTTTGCCTCTTAGAGATGCTCTCCCAAGTACTCAAGATAAAGGCTAGAAGGTTTTCTGTTCAGGCCCTTCACATAAGGATGGAAAACGTAGCTTATTCTTCTTCTACATCCTACTTGGAGGAATTCTGCTTGAATCGTGATATAAAATTTCACGTAAAAACAACTAGCTTTGAAGATAGAGCTCCAAATAAATCGCCATGTTTTCCATGCTCGTGGAATAGAAGGAAGCAACTGTTTCAAACGGCTCAAGCTTTGGGATGTAATAAGATAGCACTAGGGCATCATATGGATGATATAATACACACTATGATGTTGAACCTCTATTTTCAAGGTAGCTTTTCTTCAATGCCTGTTAAGCTAAAATTAAGAAAAATGCCTCTAACAATAATTCGTCCACTATGCCTTCAAAGTGAGGAGGATTTAAAGGCATTTGCTCTTATAAAGAAATATGAGCTACAAACAAAGAGATGTCCTTATGAAAAAGTGTCTCTTCGTGAAAAGATGAGGGATATTTTTTCGCAAATTGAAAGGAGTAATCCCGAGGCAAGGTACTCCGTATGGGAGGCCCTAAGTAAAGAAAATAAGCTAATAGAAGGGCTATAAATATAGCTCTTATCTAATACTATAATTAACTCTCATAAGGTATAAAGCAAATATATATGCAAAAGTTAAGGTGTTTTCTTCTATTTGTTTTTGCGCTTTTTTTAGGTGTAAACCTAAATGCTCAAACCAAAAAATCTCCTGCAGATATCTTATATGAGGATATGCTTTCCTCAACGGCTAAGATTGTTGTTTTTGATAGCGTTGTTACCAAAAAAAGTGACTTTCTCAAACATATTATAATTGGTAGCGAGTCAGGTTATCTTTCAACGTATGATGATTTTTGGGGCACTAAAGGTCATGAGGATTCATATGTATTTGTCAATGAATTTGGTAATAAGGCGTTTTTCTCAGATAAAGATAAAGAAGGACAATATCATCTTTATCAAGCAGATTATCTTGATGGTAAGTGGACAAACATAACAGCAATTACTGATTTTGATGAGGATTTCACCGATATGAACTGCCCATTTCTTATGCCCGATGGTATAACACTATATTTTTCAGCTTTGGGCGAGGATAACTTAGGTGGTTACGACCTTTATGTAACTACATATGATAGTGAATCTTCCTCATTTAATTCTCCAGAGAACTTAGGTCTACCATATAACTCTAAGAGTAATGACTATTTCTGTGTGATTGATGAGTTTAACTCTTTAGGCTATTTAGTCACAGATAGAAGGCTCTCGGGAGATAGCCTATGTGTATATATGTTTGTTCCAACACTATCCCACCAAACTTACGCTGATCAAGACCTATCTCAAGCCCAATTAAAAGACCTAGCTAACCTTTCTTCTATAAAGGATACATGGTTTGACCTAAGAGAGGTAAGTGAGGCTAAAAATAGGTTAAACAAAATTATAGCTGACAAGGCAAAACAAGAAAATGAGGGCTTTTTCTTTGTTGTTAACGACGATATTATTTATACTAAGCTTGAGGATTTTAAGATTGAAGCTAATATGTCTAGATTTAGTCAACTTCTTTCCTTACGTGAGGATTTAAAAGATTCTTCTCAACGCTTAGAAGATATGCGTTATAAATATTACACTGGAACTAGTGATGTAAAAAAACAACTTAAATCTCAAATTACAACTCTAGAGAATGAGGTAGAAAAACAATTTCAATATTTAAACACTTTAGAAAAGGAAATCCGGAACACCGAGAACCTTTTCTTGCAAAATCAATAAGAAAGGAAAACTATGAAAACACACAAAAGGTATTATGCAGACTCAGAACTTATGATTAATGATGATGGTAGTATTTTCCATCTTCATGTTAAACCAGAATGGTTAGCAGATAAGATTATCTTTGTGGGCGATCCAGGAAGAGTGCCTATGGTTGCTGCACATTTTGAAAAAGTTCTTCATCAGGTAGAGAGCCGTGAGTTCCACACAATAACAGGATATTACAAAGGTAAACACATTATGGTTACATCTACTGGTATTGGATGTGATAATATTGACATTGTGATGAATGAGCTAGATGCTCTAGCTAACATAGACTTTAAGACTCGAGAAGAAAAGGAGGATTTCCGTCAACTTGAGATTGTACGTATTGGAACTTGTGGCGGTTTACAACCTTATACACCTGTAGGATCTTTTATTTGTTCTATGAAGTCAGTTGGCTTTGATGGACTGCTGAATTTTTACCAAGGTCGTAACTCAGTTTGTGACCTAGCAATGGAGCGGGCTCTAATCAACCATTTAGGCTGGACTGGCAACATGTGTGCACCCTACCCTTACGTTATAGATGCAGACCCAGAATTAGTGGAAAGAATAGCAGGAAAGAATATGGTACTTGGTGTAACTATAGCATGTGGGGGATTTTTTGGCCCACAGGGACGTCAACTACGTATACCACTTGCTGACCCTAAACAGAATGAGAAAATCGAAAAGTTTGAATATAATGGTATGAGAATCACCAATTTTGAGATGGAGAGCTCTGCTCTAGCCGGACTCTCACGCCTAATGGGTCATAAGGCAACAACATGTTGTATGGTAATTGCTAACCGTCTTGCCAAAAAGGCAAATACAGGATATAAAAATCAAATAGATGACTTAATTAGTATCGTACTAGATAGAATCTAAGA
>JAJQAI010000146.1 GCA_021203915.1 Prevotella sp.
CCTTTAAACAAGCCTCAATTTCCTCATCTGTTAAAGCCTTAGGAAGGTACTCTTCAATTATCTTTACTTGAGAAAGCTCAGCCTCTGCCAAATCCTCTCTTGCTTGTTGAGAGAATGTCTGGGCAGATTCCTTTCCCTGCTTTAAAAGCTTAGAAAGAATCTTTAAAGCCTCATCATCCGAGAGTGTATCACCGGCTCCAGGAGCTGTCTTTGCCTCCAAAAAAACCTTTTTAATATTTCGAAGCGTTTCAAGGCGTACTTTGTCTCTAGCCTTCATTGCTTCCTTTATATCATTGCTTATTTTATCAAATAAATCCATATTAACTCCTTTTTTCTTGTCTAATGCCTTAAAAGGCAATTTCAACACTTTTTAATCTAGGAACTTAATTGTTCCTTCTTTGTCTGATTCAACTTTTTCCACCTTGTTTGCACCTACATGGGCGCGGCTTTGGATTTCCTTTTTCTCTCCTGCTGTACGCTTATATGTAGGAGTGGATTCAATAGCGGATATTAAATCATCATTATCAAGATCATCATCTCTAAAAAGATAGATATTAGGCCTACTTGGATGCTTTGTTACCTTTTGAGCCAGTCCATAATAAATTCTCATCTTTTCAGCTCTTCTAGCGTCCTCGGCTTCTTTTTCTGCCAAAGCTTCAATATCTTCAACTGACTGTTTTCCAACATGTCCTTCGGTATTGACTAATCTTCCTATATCAAATCCAGTAGCCAAAATAGTTACTTTCACCTTATCTCCTAGTTCTGAGTCAAAAGCAATTCCCCATTTTGTTTCAAACTCATCAGAGAGTTTATCGGTGAAGTCAGTTATATAATCAACCTCCTCGACCATAAGACCGCCACGTTCATGCTTATCACAACTGAAAGAGATATTAAGTAGTATTTTCTTGGAGTTGAAAATATCGTTATTGTTCAATAGTGGAGAGTCTAATGCATCATTAATAGCATTTTTAACACGGCTCTCGCCTTCTCCATAACCTGTACTCATAATAGCTACACCACCGTCCTTCATCACCGTTTTTACATCGTTGAAGTCAAGGTTAACATAACCATGGATAGTTATAATTTCAGCTATACTTTTTGCCGCTACACATAAGGTATTATCCGCCTTATCAAAAGCCTCCATCAGTGTCATATTAGAACATATCTCACGTAAACGCTCATTATTAATCACTAGTAGAGCGTCCACATGTTTTGCCATTTCCTCTACGCCATCTAGAGCTTGATATATCTTTTTCTTTCCTTCAAAACGGAAAGGTATTGTAACTATACCAACGGTCAATATACCCATTTCTTTTGAAACTTTAGCAATGACGGGAGCAGCACCTGTTCCAGTACCTCCGCCCATTCCGGCAGTGATAAATGTCATCTTGGTTCCATCAGATAGCATTTTCTTAATAGCATCAACACTAGCCTCAGCAGCCTCACGTCCTCTTCCAGGGTTATTACCAGCACCAAGTCCTTCATTACCTAAAAGTAAGTGCACGGGTACAGGTGAATTATGGAGTGCTTGTTGGTCAAGATTACAAACCACAAACGACACATCATGAATACCTTCTCGATACATGTGGTTAACAGCATTACTTCCGCCACCACCTACACCGATAACCTTTATTATGCTCTTTTCCTCTGGGGGACCGAAAACATCAGTCAATATACCTTGACGTTGTTCCTGTCCGCTGTTTGTAACATCCTGCGTATCGTCAGGATCTCCAAAATTTAGCACTCCATCCCTATCAAACATATCCTTCATATTTTTGGTCGTTGAAATTTCTATTTTTATTTTCAATAAGGATTATTCATCCTCCTTTAGCATTGAGTCAAAAAACTTCTTTAGCTTATGACCGAAAGACTTATTTTGTTCTTTACTTTCTTTACCCTTTGTCTCATCCGTTTTTGATTGTTCTTGATCACTTGGATGCACAGGGGGTGCACTTATTACACCGCCAGTGGTTCTTGTAGGTTCTTTAGCTTGACTCAATGGTGGCTCCTGTTCTTGCTCTTCAACCTTAGGATCATTAAAGAGATCTTCTTGAGCGTTTATTTCTGCACCCGCGCAATTTTCATCCCCCTTAGCAAGGATACCAAGCACCGTATTCATCGTACCATCGCGTGCTGGAACATCTGGAGCATTACTATAAATGCTTTGCGTAACAAATTTTGCTATGCGTACCTTTTTCATCGGTGTATATTCACGGAAGGCTTGGTCTATGTTCTTCATATTGGAAACCCCACCCGTTAAGATAAGGCCAGCAAGCAATTTTTCCGCATAATCCGATGGCACCTGATGCCATACGTTTTCAATTATTTCTCTTAGACGTCCCTCAACAATTCGGATAAATTCTGTACTCTTAACAGAACGCTCTGAATCAATTTCATATAAAATCTCTTCATCAATCTCATTTTCATCAGCATAAGCATTGCCATACTTGAACTTGAGTTTCTCTGCAGCACTCTCATCAACTTTTAGGGAGGAAATATCCTTTGTTATATTATTTCCACCTAGTGGAATAACTGCCAAATGGCGAAGGATATTCTTATAATACACACTAACGGTAGTGGTTCCTGCTCCAATATCCACAAGGACACAACCTGAGTTCTTCTCGTTATCCGTTAGTACGCTATCAGCAAGTGGTAATGGTGAAAGATAAGTATCAACAACGGGAACTTTAGCCTCTTTGAAACATTGTGTCAAAGTGGAAAAGAACTTCTCTCTACATAGTATGTTAAGGAAGTTACCTTCAAGGCGGGAACACTGTATGCCTTCGGGGTCAACTTCAAGATTGTTGTCAACCCTATATTCTTGTGGTATGGCAGTGGTTATCATCTGGTCCTGATAAACAGTTTCTCTATTCTTATCCCACATTTGATCAATCATTTCAGAAGTTACACGAGTCTCCTCATCAAACTCTTCAATGATTTGATTTCTTACACTATGTATGGACTGTCCCCCAATGCCAACATATACCTTAGATATATCCTGTTTTAACTTTTGCTTGAGCTTGGTTAAAATGTCATTTATACCCTTGATAGTCTGGGGAACCTTATACACGGTTCCTCTATTTATGAAAGACGAAGAGTCTTCCTTTGCCTCGGCAAGGATAGTAATTGAGCCGTCGCTGTTCTTCCTGCCTGCCACACCAGTAATCTTAGATGACCCAAGTTCTATGGCTACGATAAATTCCTTTGCTGCCATGCGTTATATTGTTTTTAAAAATTTCACTTTATTTTTTTTCGCCTTTTCTCTTGCAGATTATTTGATTGTCAAATTCCATATTAATGTACGAATATTTATTCCATCCGGCTTTAGATAATCCATACTTATAAAATTTGGCCAATTTATCTAATTTATTATTTACGAAATCACTCACAAGCCTCATTCTCTCATCTTTATGATTAGTTTGAGGTAGTTTCCCTAAGTAAATGATATGCTCTCCAACTCTGGGAACAAGTTCTATTCCTAAATCTGGCAATACGTTTATTTGTTCTATCTGATTGCGCCAAAACTCATCTTTCATTATGGCTATAGCTAGACATGTAATATAATTGCGAGCAAACCATTGGTTAATATTTCCCGTAGCGATGATAAGATCAGAGGTATATTTAGAGTTCGGCATTATACCACCATGGTCATCAACGTAATAATCTTGACCGCTATTATTCTTTATTCTTATTATAGGTAGACGTTGTGTAATGCTAATATCAACGCACCCATCTTTAGTCTTATAGCACTCAGCCGTACTAACAAAGGGGCTGACTTTAAGAAGATCCTCTATATCACGTGGATTGATTGAACTCATCTCTTTATTTAGAGGATATAGTCCTTTGCGCTGCAGGATGCGCTTTACCTCAGAAGCACTTAAGAAACCATTTGTGCTCTCATCCATGATATTTATTGATACTTGCTCACATGTTGGATGGGTATCCTTAGGGCTATTAAGAGTTGTCATGGCAAGGACCAAGTAAGTGGACAATGCTAGCACCACCAAAAAGGATATAGTTTTCTTCACTCTTAGTCGCATTTTGTCACTCTTTCATTAAGTATCTTTTCAATCTCTGGAGTATAATTATCAAGATCACCTGCTCCTAGAATAACCAAGACATCAAACTCATGGTTCCTTACAAAATCCAAAACATCATCCTTTCTTATCATTTGCTTTTTAACACCTTTTGAAAGGTTATCAAATATAAGAGAAGAAGTGACACCTGGAATTGGGTCTTCCCTAGCTGGGTAAATTTCTGTGAGAATCACCTCATCAAATAGACTAAGGCTCGAGGCAAAATCCTTATAAAAGTCTCGAGTACGAGTATATAGATGAGGTTGAAAAATAACACTTATTTGTCTATTTCCATATAAATCCCTCAAACTCTTAGCACTCTGGGCTATTTCCTTAGGATGATGAGCATAATCACTCAAAAAAACTATTCCCTCATTTCTTATCTTAAAGTCAAAACGCCTATCTACCCCTTTAAAGGTACGCATTCCATACTTAAGTTCCTCACTTGAGCAGCCCACTAATTGAGCCATAGCCATGGCTGCAACACCATTATCGACGTTAATCGATAGTGGTTGGCCAAGTTGAATACCGCTTATATTTTCAATTGGAGAGACGAAGTCAAAGAAAATCTCCCCATTAGCAATCCTTACATTCTCTGCACGAAAGTCTCCTTGGCCTATACCATAAGAAAAGACTCTTACTTTCTCTGATACATTTGGTTTAAGTTCAAGCCCCTCATGCATGATTAATGCTCCACCTTCTTGTATTAGTGAAGTATAATAACTAAAACTCTCTAAATAAGCCTCCTTAGTAGCATATATATCTAAATGATCGGCATCCGTTGCAGTTATCACACTTATCCAAGGACGAAGTCTATGAAAGCTACGATCATACTCATCAGCCTCAATAACAACATATTCACTTTCCTTACTCAATATATAATTGGAGGAAAAATTCTTAGATATACCACCTAAAAACGCATTACAGTCTATGCTCGATTGATGCATAATATGAGCACACATCGCAGATGTTGTTGTTTTCCCATGAGTTCCTGCCACACATAGAGCCTTATGTGCACGTGTTAACATGCCGAGGACTTCAGAACGTTTCTCAACATCAAATCCATTTTCTTGAAAGTAAACTAGCTCTTTATGATCCTTAGGAATTGCTGGGGTGTATACAACAAGAACGGAATCCTGCTTTCTACATGTATATGGGATTTTCTCAACGTCATCCTCATAGTGAATAAGCATTCCTTCTTTAGATAATTGCTCTGTAAGGGATGATGGAGTCTTATCATAACCCGCTACTATAACTCCTTTATGGAGGAAGTATCGAGCAATGGCACTCATACCGATGCCACCAGCACCGATAAAATATACAGCCTTTAAATCTTTAAGCTCCATCGATGAATATGATATTTGTTCAATGCTTTTCTAGAGCAAGTTTTATCACCTCATAAGCAATAATATCGGCAGAATCAGGTATACCCATCGTCTTAATATTAAAACTGAGGTCCATTAATTCTTCGTCATTATTTATAGTCTTAATAGCAGTTTCTATTAAGGTTTTAGGTGCATCCATATCACTAACGTAAATGGCCGCCCCATTATTGAC
This sequence comes from Prevotella sp., assembly GCA_021203915.1. GTDB lineage: Bacteria > Bacteroidota > Bacteroidia > Bacteroidales > Bacteroidaceae > Prevotella. The sequence goes on from JAJQAI010000146.1 coordinate 5,634, forward strand.
TAGTGACATAGCATTCTTGGTTTGATGGTCCTCAGCCACGTTAGGCGAAGGAACAAGTATTACTGGCTTTCCAATTAAACAAAACTCCGAGATACTGCTTGCTCCAGCACGACTTATAACAAGGTCAGCAGCCTTATATGCAATGCCCATATCCTGAATAAAGTCCATCACTTTCAGATTGGGTATGTTTTGATCTTGAAGTCTCTTTATTATATCAGCATGATAATACTTACCCGTCTGCCATATAAATTGCACTTTAGAAGAACGAATAAGATCCAAATTATCTAGTATGCTTTGATTAAGCGTTCTAGCTCCTAAACTTCCTCCAACAATAAGTATCGTTTTAAGATTCTCTTTAAGAGATAAACTCTTAAGTGCATCTTCACGAGAGAGGTTTGTTTGGAGCAAATTTTGTCTAACAGGATTACCCGTTTTCATTATCTTCTCTTGAGGGAAGAACCTTTGCATACCGTCATAGGCTACACATATAAGATTCACCCTTTTTGCGAGAATTCTATTGGCCACACCAGCATATGAGTTCTGCTCCTGAATTAGGCAAGGGATACCTTTTTTGGAGCATGCATAAAGCATTGGTCCGCTAGCATATCCTCCAACTCCAACAGCAACCATGGGTTTAAACTCTCGTATTATCCCACCAGCCATGCGCAAACTCTTAAAAAGGAGGTTCAGCACAGAAATATTCTTAAACAAGTTTTTTCTGTCGAAACCACGTACGGGCAAACCTTTAATTTCGTACCCCGCTTGAGGCACACGTTGCATCTCCATACGACCCAAGGCTCCGACAAATAGTATGTCAGCCTCCTTATAGCGAGCCTTAATTGCATTGGCAATAGATATAGCAGGAAATATGTGTCCTCCCGTACCTCCACCACTAATAACTATCCTTAGATTTTCGCTCACTTTATGCTCGTTGCTTAATGTTTCGCAAAATTAATCGAAAAAAAATTCTTATTTCAATTTTAAAAGATATTTTTCTAGTAAGAATTTGATTTCTTTTTTGGATTTCTTTTTTGGTGTGACAAAGAACAAAAAAGAGGAAAATTCGGGAGTTATCAATCTATTGATATATTTGTGAGAAATTGAGGAACATATATAGCTGTCTCGTATACACATGT
>JAJQAI010000229.1:0-3038 GCA_021203915.1 Prevotella sp.
ATTTAATGGTATTTTGAGTCAATAGGTATACAAAATTCGTCAGCACTTTAAAAAGAAAAATTTGTTACTATTTTGTTCCTTCGAATTTCAAAAATCCATTTAACTAATTAAAGCTTAACAACATAAGCATATGGAATGCAAATATATTACTTTTGCACCGGTATTTTTAAGGTGATATGTGGATAGTAGATTTATTTACACAGACAGATTCCGTGGCACACATAATATTGCTTTATGCGGTTGTCATTGCCATTGGTGTCTATCTTGGTAAAATCAAAGTTTGTGGTATATCACTTGGTGTCACCTTTGTCCTATTTGCAGGTTTAGTGGCAGGTCATTTTGGACTTACGGCACCAGCGGATGTGCTAGCATTTCTGCAAGACTTTGGACTAACCCTTTTTGTCTTTATGATAGGTCTTCAAGTGGGACCTGGCTTTTTTGAAAGCTTCCGCCATGGTGGCATTTTGATGAACTCTCTAGCCACGGCTCTTATCATTTTAAATATTGTTATAATGTTTGCTTGCTATCATATTTTCTTTGATACTAGCAATCCTGTAAACCTTCCTATGATGGTAGGAACAATGACTGGAGCTGTAACCAATACCCCAAGTCTTGGAGCTGCAAGCGAGGTTCTAACATCAATATTTAAAGATAGAGCGGTTCCACAAATAGCCTCTGGTTATGCTTGTGCCTATCCACTAGCTGTTTTGGGAATGATTGGAGGTATTATCGTCATAAGATATATCTGCAAAATAAAGCTATCAAAAGAAGAAGAAGAACTCGCTAAGCAAGATGAGGAAAATGCTGAGATTAAGCCACATCTTATGACAATTGAGGTCAAAAATACCTACCTTGAAAAGAAACGCTTACTACAGGTACACGAGTTTTTAAATCGAGACTTTGTATGCTCTAGAATACTTCACAATAACCATGTAAGTATTCCAAATCGTGATACTGTTTTTCATCTAGGAGATAAGCTTTACATCGTATGTGCAGAAAGTGATGCAGAGGCTATAATAGCTTTTATTGGTCCTGAGGCCCAAGTTGATTGGGGAGAGCAGGATGTACCAATGGTAAGCAAGAGAATAGTTGTTACTCGCTCTCAGATGAATGGTAAGACACTAGGTAAAATGCATTTTTCGAGTGTTTATGGTGTTAACGTAACAAGGGTAACACGTCAAGGTATGGAGCTCTTTGCTAGTCCTAACCTATCACTTCAAGTTGGTGACCGCATTATGGTTGTAGGAAAGGAAGACCAAGTTAACCGCGTTGAAGCCATGATGGGTAACTCGGTAAAACGACTTGATGCTCCTAACATAGCAACAATATTTATTGGACTTTTTATTGGTGTCATTTTTGGTAGCATACCTATATATATTTCTGGCATGCCTGTTCCTCTTAAGTTAGGTATAGCCGGTGGACCACTTATCATTGCAATCTTAATTGGACGTTTTGGTTATAAAGTTCATTTAGTAACTTATACCACCACAAGTGCAAACCTAATGCTACGTGAAATAGGAATGGTTCTATTTTTAGCTAGCGTAGGTATAAAAGCAGGAGCTGAATTCTGGGAGACTGTCGTTCAAGGTGATGGACTAAAGTACGTCTACACTGGTTTTATGATAACATTTATACCAATTCTTATAATTGGTCTTACAGCAAGGCTTAAATTTAAGTTCAATTACTTTGCAATTGCAGGACTTATTAGTGGTTCGTATACAGACCCACCAGCACTGGCCTACTCTAGCTCTATATGCTCAAGAGAAGTACCAGCTGTAAGTTACTCAACCGTTTACCCACTTTGCATGTTCCTTAGAATTTTCGTGGCTCAACTAATAGTTTTGTTCTGTTGTAGATAGAAAAAGCAAAAAATTTCCTTTTTTTTGGGGTATGAAAAGATTTAGCTTTTTACTTTGTGCTCTCATCGTTGGCCTTATAGAAGGGTTTTCCCAAGGGGCAATGAATATAAAGATAAATGAAGTCCAGACCAAAAACTTGTGTGGCCCTTTAGACTCCTATGGAGAGCATAAGCCTTGGGTAGAGCTAGCCAATACATCCTTTTCAACCTACAATGTACGTGGGATGTATATCACAACCGATACCCTAGTTTTAAACAAAAACTTAAGCGTTCCTGAGCGCGAAAAATTAATGAGCCGTATTCCGGATAATGATGAAAGCACATCGCTTTCGGCTCGCCAACACCTCCTTCTTTTCTTGAATAGTAACCCCTCTAGAGGAGCGCAATACTTAAGTGCTAAGATTGAAGAGGATAAGCCCCTTTGGATAGCACTTTACGATGGCAATGCCGTTGATCTTCTTGACTCAGTGACAGTTCCAGTGCTAGGGGAAGATGAGTCCTATGCTAGAAAAACAGATGGCTCTAAAGAGTGGGTCAAAAGAGCTCCAGATGCTGTAACAGCAGGAACTGAGAACTTTATTCAAGCAAACGAAACTAAGATAGCCAAACTAAAACGTAATGATCCTCATGGCTTTGGTATAACAATACTATCAATGGGAATAGTATTTGGATGTTTGGCTCTTTTGTACGTATTCTTTAGAGTTCTTGGCCTCCTTATGAGTCATAAGGAAGCACTCCAAAAGGCAGGAAAGATTCAGCCAATTAAGGCAGCTGTAAAAACGGGTGAGAAAATCGCAGAAACAGGGCATAAAACCAAGGTAATCCTAAAGGATGGAATGGAAACCGGTGGTATTGATAAAGAAATCTATATTGCTGTAATTTCTATGGCACTTAAGCAATACGGAGATGATGTTCACGATATAGAAAGTGGGATAATAACCCTAAAGGAAAAACATTCTGCTTGGAAAGCTCTTAACATAAAGACTTCCTTACCGGAAAAGAAAATTTAAGATATGAATAAGTATCAATACAAGGTTCAAGGCGTTGATTACGATGTAGAAATCATAAGCGTTGAAGGAAATATCGCCCAAGTGGAGGTAAATGGCGTAAAGTTCGAGGTTGAGATGAAGCAACCCATCAATCCTACAACTGTAGTTTCAAAGCCAAAGGTAACTTTACC
>JAJQAI010000229.1:3138-6820 GCA_021203915.1 Prevotella sp.
TGAAGCAACCCATCAATCCTACAACTGTAGTTTCAAAGCCAAAGGTAACTTTACCTAAGGCTCAAGAGGCTACAAAACCCTCAAGTCCTGCACCTCAACCACAAAAGAAGGCTGAGGCACAAAACCTTGGAGCGGGCACAAAGGTTACAGCGCCACTTCCTGGTACAATTTCAGATATCCTTGTTGGCCTTGGTGATCAGGTAAAAGCTGGAGATCCAGTACTTATCCTTGAGGCCATGAAGATGCAAAATAAAATCGAAGCAGAAACAGATGGAGCTATTACCTCCATTCTTGTTACTAAGGGTGATACCGTAATGGAAGGTGATGCACTATTAACTATTGGATAAATAAAGCATTTAAATGCAATTCACTCAATTCATATCAGAAAACTTTAGCGAGTTCCTCTCCTATACGGGATTTGCCAATGCAACTACCGGTAATATTTTAATGATTATCGTTGGTATATTCTTTATATGGCTTGCCATAAAAAAGAATTTTGAGCCACTGCTTTTGGTGCCTATAGGACTTGGAATTATCCTTGGAAATATTCCATTCCGCACTGACATTGGACTTGAAATTGGTCTATATGAGGATAACTCAGTTCTAAATATATTTTACCAGGGTGTACGCCAAGGATGGTATCCACCACTAGTATTCTTGGGGATTGGAGCAATGACAGACTTTTCTGCTCTTATCAGTAATCCTAAACTTATTTTAATTGGTGCTGCAGCACAATTTGGTATATTTGGAGCTTACATGCTAGCAATTGCACTTGGTTTTGAACCCAATCAAGCAGGTGGTATTGCAATAATCGGTGGTGCTGATGGTCCAACGGCCATATTCCTATCCTCAAAACTTTGTCCTAATCTAATGGGAGCAATAGCCGTTTGTGCTTACTCCTATATGGCACTTGTTCCTGTGATTCAGCCACCACTTATGCGTCTTTTGACAACAAAAAAGGAAAGAGTGATTCACATGAAGCCAACACGTAACGTAAGTCAAACTGAGCGTATACTCTTCCCAATTATTGGACTACTTCTTACAACCTTTATCGTACCATCGGGTCTTCCTCTTCTTGGAATGTTGTTCTTTGGCAACCTACTAAAGGAATCAGGTAAGACAACACGATTAGCAAAAACTGCAGGTAGTGCGCTAAACGATATTGTTGTTATACTACTTGGACTTACCGTTGGATGCTCAACACAGGCAAGTGAGTTCCTTACGATGAAAACTATATTCATCTTCCTTATTGGTGCGGGAGCCTTTATTATTGCCTCTGCCTCTGGAGTACTCTTTGTTAAACTGATGAATATCTTTCTGCCAAGGGAAAAGAAGATAAACCCACTTATCGGAAATGCCGGTGTAAGTGCTGTACCTATGAGTGCTCGTATTTCTAACAATATTGGTCTAGAATACGATAGGCACAACTTCCTGCTTATGCATGCTATGGGACCAAATGTAGCAGGTGTGATTGGCTCTGCAGTAGCAGCAGGAGCTTTGCTTGGTTTCCTATCATAAGGCAAAATAAAGAAAACTTAATTTGAAGGTATCTAAAAAGAAAATCAATCGTTTTGATTTTCCAACGTTTTTCATTAAGTTTGCACTTTCTAAACATATAAAAACCCAAGCCTTAAAGAAAATGAATAAACTTCTTTCCATAGCTTTATTTTTTACCTTGCTCAGCATAGTCTCCTGCGGGAATAAGTCAAAAAAAGATATACCACTTCTTGACTCTATTAGAAATATTCCACCAAAGGTTGAAGGAGATGCTACCATATATGGCCTTACGGGTGATGGATGCTCTGATTCCACACTTGTGTACATTTCTTTTGAAGGTACTGATCCCGTATCGTATAACATCGTAGATGCAGTAAAGAATAAAAAGGTTATTGGAAGGCTTGAAACGGGCGATTGGATTGCAGTGGTTGTTAATCCAAAGGATAGTACAAAGGCAGATATGGTTATAAACCTCGATCAGCTTAAGGGAGAGTGGGTATATAAAGCAATGCCTCATCTTATAGAGAATGCACTGAACGAAAGCTCACAGATAGAACAAGAGGTAATGGACTCTATGATTAAGGCTGCAATGATACCTAATGAACAAGGCTTTGCAATTCTTAGAAATAATGTAGCTGAGCCAATAGGCAAGAAAATTTCTTGGGATCCAGATGAAATAGTACTTGTTGAGTACCCAGATATTAAGCCCTATACAGAATGGAGAATCTTTAACGGACTACTGCTTTTAACTGAGGCTCCTATGATACCTAAAGGAGCAAAAAAAGGCACCAAGCCCGTTGAAAAGATTGACACCATTGAATTTATGTTCTTAATTAGGGATAGTCTACAGCTAAAATATAAAGACGATATAAGGGACTACTATAGAAGAGCAGAATAACTTCTTTATTCATCTTCTTTTAGAGAATAAGCAAAAAACCTTTTTTCAGCTAGTGCTTCATACTTAGTATCCTTCTTACCATAATTTGAGTAAGGATGAATGCTTATCCCACCACGAGGGGAAAATTTTCCAACAACTTCTATATACTTTGGTCTCATTAATTTAATGAGGTCATCCATTATTACATTTACTATATCCTCATGGAAAGCCCCATGACTTCTAAAGCTAAAAAGATAAAGCTTTAGACTCTTGCTTTCAACCATTAGCTCATCGGGCACATAACGAATAATAATTGTTGCAAAGTCAGGCTGAGAAGTTATAGGACATAGTGAGGTAAATTCTGGGCACAAAAGAGTAACCCAAAAATCCCTTTTTTCATGTTTATTTGGAATAGCCTCTAATACTTCTGGGGAATAGCTTTTGGGGTAAGAGGTTTTCTTACCCAACGCTTTTAAGCTTATTTTATCATTAGTTTCCATCGCTATTTTTTTCTATCAAAAAATATATTATAACTTATCCCATTATCGTATGCATCCACGCCCTCATACTCCTTAGCTTTCTTTACAACCCGAATGGTTACGGGCAGGATTATTACCTCATAAAGGGTCTTTAAAACTATCTGAGAAATAATTAGCCAAAGTATCTCTATAGTTGGAATAACACCATAAAAAGCAAGAGGAAAGAAAATAAGGGAGTCACAACTCTCCCCAAAGATAGTACTTAGGATAGCTCGAAGCCAAAAATTCTTTCCCTTAGAGATTACCTTCATCCGACTCATTACGTAAGCGTTAATAAAGGAGCCGGCTAAAAAAGCTATAAACGATGCTACAACAATACGTGGGGCAAGTCCAAAGACAGCATGAAAGCCTTCACTGTTATGCCAATAAGGAGCGCCTGGTATCACATCAACTATAGCTCCAAATAAAACGAAGATAAAGTTCATAACAAAGCCCGTCCATATCAAAAGGCGCGCACTTTTATATCCCCATACCTCACACACACAATCATTTATTATATATGAAATCGGAAATACTAAAAGACCACCTGTAATATTAATAGGGCCTAGGGATATTTGCTTTGTCTCTAAAACATTTGCCGTTATTAGGCAAACTGAAAAAAGTATGCTGAAAAGCATAAACAGCACACTTACTCGTTGCTTTTGTTTTGTCATAATCTTGTTTTTAAAGAGGTTGCCAAGCACTCTTGCAATTCCATTTGAAAAGAAATAAATATTGCGGAAACAAATTTAGGAAAATAAATAAAAAACTTAGCCTCTAGCTTTTAAAA
>JAJQAI010000245.1 GCA_021203915.1 Prevotella sp.
GCATAATAGGGGAAAACTTTTTTATTTCTTGATTTTTTTAGAGATAATCCCCCTTAAAAAAGAGTCAAAATGCTTACAAAATTATTTTTTACCCCCAAGAAGACATTATTTTCTTAATATTTGCTTGTTTATTTTAAATAAAAGTTATAGTTTTGCATCAATAAATACAATTTTATAACAAAATGACATATACACGTTATTACTTTAGCTATTTTTACTTTACGAAGAATCGTGAAGCGGGAAAGCGTGTATGAAAATATAGTCCAAGCGATATAAAGAAAAAAATATATAAGGTCCCGCTCCATTAAATGAGGCGGGATTTTTTAGGAAATAATCATCCAACAAGTATGAAACGAATAGCAATACAGGGTCTTATAGGGTCATTTCACGATATAGCAGCTCATCAACTATTTCCCAATGAACAACTGCAAATTATATGCTGTGATACCTTTGAACAGGTTTATGATAACATTAAGCAAGATGCGACAATTATAGGTTTAACGGCCATTGAGAACACTATAGCCGGTTCGCTCTTACATAACTACGAATTATTGCGTGACTCAGGAACTACAATTGTTGCCGAGCATAAGCTCCACATCGAACATTGTATATGTTGCTTAGAGGATGATACTTGGGATACTATCGAGGAAATACACTCCCATCCTGTTGCTCTAATGCAATGCCGAGGCTTTCTTTCCATGCACCAAGGAGCTAAAGCAGTTGAGGCTGATGACACTGCAGGCTCAGCAAAATATATATCTGAAAATAAATGTAAGGGTTGGGCTGCCATTTGCCATAGTTCTGCAGCAAAGCTATATGGTCTAAAAATTTTAGAAGACTCTATAGAGGACAATAAACATAACTTTACAAGATTTCTAGTGGTTTGTAACCCAAATAAGGCTGACTTCCTCAGGGATATAAATAAAACCAATAAAGCAAGCCTTGTTTTTTCTCTTCCTCATGAAGAGGGAAGTCTCTCGCAGGTTCTAAGTATTTTGTCATTCTATAAGATGAGTCTTACAAAAATACAATCACTTCCCATTATTGGGCATGAATGGGAATATATGTTTTACGTTGATGTAACATTTGATAGTATCACACGTTATCGTCAAAGCATAGATGCAATAATGCCACTAACTAGAGAACTTAAAGTTTTAGGAGAATATTATGATGGCGGAAAACAACCTGGCGCCTAACATTCAGCCCGCTCAGCGACTATCCCTAGTTTCAGAGTACTACTTTAGCCGTAAACTAAAAGAGGTAGCAGCGCTTAATCTTCAAGGCAAAGATATCATAAGTCTAGCTATTGGGAGTCCTGACATGCCCCCATCTAAGGAAACTATTGAGGAGTTATGTCAAGTAGCACACAAAGCTGATGCTCATGGTTATCAACCAACTGGAGGTACAAAAGAACTTCGGCAGGCTATGGCTAGCTTCTATAAACGTTGGTATAATGTTGATTTAGATGCGGAATCAGAAATACTGCCTCTTATTGGATCTAAAGAGGGTATTCTTCATATAACACTGGCTTTTGTCAACCCCGGTGATGAGGTTCTTGTACCAAATCCTGGCTACCCTACTTATACATCCCTAAGCACTTTGCTTGGAGCAAAAGTTGTATACTATGACCTAAAGCAAGAGAGTTTTTGGCAACCTAACTTTGATGAATTAGAAAAAATGGATATATCAAAGGTTAAGCTAATGTGGACTAACTATCCACATATGCCCACAGGTGCTAATGCTCAAATAAAGACATATGAAAAACTTGTGGAGTTTGCTAGAAAGCATAATATAGTGGTAGTTAACGATAACCCCTACTCCTTTATACTAAATAAAAAACCTATAAGTCTGCTGCAGGTCAAGGGCGCAAAGGATTGTACAATTGAGTTAAACTCTATGAGCAAAAGCCACAATATGCCTGGTTGGCGTGTGGGGCTATGCGCTACAAACTCTAAGTTCATAGAGTGGATTATGAAGGTAAAGAGCAATATTGATTCGGGAACGTTTCGTGGGATTCAACTTGCAGCGGCCGTTGCATATGCAAATAGTGATGAGTGGCACTATAAAGCTAACTTTATAACATATAAAAATCGTAGAGCCTTAGCTGAAAAAATAATGGAAGCACTTGGATGCGAGGTGGATTCTAATCAAGTAGGCATGTTCCTTTGGGGGAAGATTCCTGAAAAATATTCTTCCTGCGAGGAGTTAACAGAGCTTGTTCTTAATAAGGCAAGAGTATTTATCACTCCAGGCTTTATTTTCGGAAGTGGTGGCCAAAGATATATAAGAGTATCACTATGCGCTAAAGAGGATAAACTTTCTGAGGCTCTTAAAAGAATCTTGGAGGCGCTTTCCTAAGAATTTTGAAAGAAAAAAAATAAAAATAATTTCATATGGAACTTGAATTACAACCGCTCAATCTTCCGAGCGACGATAAAAGGCTTATAATAATTGCAGGACCTTGTTCTGCAGAGACAGAAGAGCAGGTATTAACAACGGCAAATCAACTCAAAAAAGCAGGATGTAAAATTTTCCGTGCTGGAGTATGGAAACCTCGCACTAAACCAGGCGGCTTTGAAGGCCATGGAGAAAAGGCTTTGCCATGGTTGCGTGAAGTAAAGGAAACAACCGGAATGCTAATAGCTACTGAAGTAGCTACACCAGAGCATGTAGAACTAGCATTAAAATATGGTATTGACGTACTTTGGGTTGGGGCTCGCACCTCAGCAAATCCATTCGCTATGCAAACCCTAGCTGATTCACTTAAAGGGGTGGACATTCCAGTGCTTGTAAAGAATCCTGTAAATCCAGATATTGAACTTTGGATAGGTGCTTTAGAACGTCTAAACCAAGCAGGTATTAAACGTATGGCAGCCATTCATAGAGGCTTTTCAAGCTATGACAAAAAAATATATCGCAACCTTCCTATGTGGCAGATACCAATCGAACTTCGCCGAAGAGTTCGAAATTTGCCAATATTCTGCGACCCAAGTCATATTGGTGGTTCAAGAGAACTTATTGCTCCACTATGTCAACAAGCCATGGACCTTGGATTTAATGGTCTTATCGTAGAATCTCATCATGAACCCGACAAAGCATGGAGCGATGCTAAACAACAAGTTACCCCAGAGGTTCTTGATTACATCCTAAGTTTAGTAGTGCTTCGCAATGAAACTATTTCCACTGAGGATATTGCTGCTCTAAGAAAGCAAATTGACGAGTTAGACGACCAACTTATGGAGCTATTAGCAAAACGTATGCGTGTTTGTAGAGAAATTGGGCAGTATAAAAAAGAGCACAATATGACAGTTCTTCAGACATCACGTTACGATGAAATTCTTGACAAACGTGGTGCACAAGGCACACAATGCGGAATTTCTCCTTCATTTGTTAAAACTGTGTTTGAAGCTGTGCATGAAGAGTCGGTTCGCCAACAAATTGAAATTGTAAATGAAAAATAAGAGGTTTCTTTATGAAGATACTTGTACTTGGAGCAGGTAAGATGGGTAGTTTCTTTCTTGATCTGCTAAGTTTTGATCATGAAACAGCCGTTTTCGAGAAAAATCCAGAGCGACTCAGATTTACATATAATACTCAAAGGTTCACTAAACTTGAAGAAATTCGGGATTTTGCCCCAGAACTCGTTATTAACGCTGTAACGGTAAAATACACCATTGAGGCTTTCAAAGAGGTTATACCTTTCCTGCCTAAAGATGCTATTCTAAGTGATATTGCCTCGGTAAAGACGGGACTGAAAGAATTCTATAACGATTGTAAACATCGTTATGTGTCAACTCACCCAATGTTTGGCCCCACATTCGCAAACCTAAGCCAACTACATCATGAAAATGCTATAATAATTAGTGAGGGTGATTCAAAAGGACGTAGTTTTTTTAAAGACCTGTATAGCAGATTAGGGCTAAACATATATGAGTATACCTTCGAAGAACACGATAAGACAGTGGCATACTCACTTTCAATACCTTTTGTTAGCACATTTGTTTTCGCTGCAGTAATGAAGCATCAAGATGCGCCAGGAACAACATTTAAGCGACATATGAATATCGCTAAAGGTGTACTATCAGAAGATGACTTTTTGCTTCAAGAAGTTCTCTTTAATCCGTATACTTCAGGACAAGTTGCTCAAATACGCAAAGAACTTGCAGAATTGCTATCAATAATAGATAATAAGGATGCTATCGGGATGAAAGCCTTCCTTACTAAGATTAGAGAAAATCTAAAAAACGATATACTTTCAAACTAGTATTCACTAGTTTTTTATATCTGATTTTTAGGTAATCTTTTTTCTCTTTACACCGTCGTTTAAATATGGAAAAGAAAACTTTAGCTGTAACTGGGATGGGGTGTACTTCATGCGCTGCTAACATAGAACGTAAACTAAAAGGCATGAATGGTATTCAATCTGCAAGTGTTAGTTTTACTTCTCGCCAAGCCACCATTGAGTACAATCCTAAAGTCGTTACCTTAGAAAAGATGCAAACCGAAGTAGCTAAGATTGGCTATCAACTTATTACCAATGAAGACGAAGGACTAGAAAAAATAGAAAAAACCGCTTACTCTAAACTACTTAGAAAAGCCATTCTTTCTTGGATTTTTGCCATACTAACCATGGGCATTTCCATGGGATTCATCGATGTTGGTAAAACCGAGCATGCAAACCAATTAATGTTCGTCATCGCTCTTTTCAATATTTTATATTGCGGACAAGATTTTTACAAAAATGCTTTTCGTCAATTGCTCCATGGAATGGCTAGCATGGATACGCTAGTTGCTATGAGTACCTTTATCTCATTTATATTTAGCACGTTTAACACCTTCTGGGGTGAGGAGTTTTGGACAGCACGCTCAATAGAAAATCACACTTATTTTGATGCCTCTATAATGATAATAACATTTGTCCTTACAGGTAGAGCACTAGAGGAAAAAGCAAAGAATTCCACAGCCTCAGCCATAAGGGATCTAATGGGCTTAGCTCCTAAAACAGCGCATCTTGTTAGTGAAGGAACCATCCAAGATGTTCCTATTGCAGCGCTTGGTAAAAAAGATATTATCAAAGTTAATGCTGGAGAAAAAATCCCTGTGGATGGAGAAATAACTCAAGGGGAGGCTTTCATAGACCAAAGTATGATGACAGGAGAACCAATACCCGTTCAAGGTAAAATTGGGGATAAGGTATTTGCAGGCATGACCCTAACTAAGGGCTCAATTGAATTTAGAGCCGAGCAGGTAGGTAGCCAGACTATGCTTTCTCACATCATAAAAATGGTTCAAGAGGCTCAAAGCAGCAAGGCTCCCGTTGAGAGAATAACAGATAAGATTGCTTCTATATTCGTTCCAACAATTCTTTGTCTTGCTATACTGACATTCTTACTTTGGTTCATCATTGGTGGACAAACTTTTTTACCTAAAGCCGTAATATCTGCTGTTTCTGTGCTTGTAATTGCTTGCCCATGCGCTTTAGGACTAGCAACTCCTACAGCTTTAATGGTTGGTATTGGTAAGGCGGCTAAAGGAAATATTCTTATTCGAGATGCCACTGCTCTTGAAAGAATTAGATTAGTGGATGCTCTTGTTATGGATAAAACAGGAACACTAACCATTCCTAATAAGGATGTAGACTTTACTTCAAAAAAAGAAATTCCCCTGAAAGAGCGCGAAACGCTTAAGCCGAAGGCCGAAGAGGCAATCCAAATGCTTCATAAAAAGGGTGTAAAGGTGTATCTAACTAGTGGTGATAAGCCTGAGGCTGTTGCCTATTGGGCTAAGAAGGCTGGAATTGAAGAATTTTTTAGCCAGGTATTACCTCAAGATAAGGAGGATTTGGTTAAAAAACTTCAAGCAGAAGGTCATGTAGTAGCAATGGTTGGAGATGGAATAAATGACACACAAGCTCTGGCTCAAGCTGATGTTAGCATTGCCATGGGTAAAGGAACTGATATTGCAATGGATGTAGCACAGGTGACATTAATAGGTACAGATCTGCGTTATATTCCCGATGCTTTTGACTTATCAAGAAGAACAGTTAATATGATACACCAAAATCTCTTCTGGGCTTTCATCTATAATATTATATGTATACCGCTTGCCGCTGGAATTCCATGGCTATTTGGCGTTCATTGGCAAATAACACCAATGTGGGCTGCTGCTCTTATGGCATTTTCAAGCATAAGCGTAGTTCTTAATAGTTTAAGACTGAATTTCTTCTCTACCTCTTTAGAAAGGGATTAAAACTTAAACCCTTTTTAAGGCCTAGGTTTAGACGCCTCAACAGAAACTTGTATAGAAAAACTTGGGGTGAAATTATATTTTACCGCAGCTCCTATGCGATCTCCAAAATCACTTAAATCATAAAAAGGTATTGGCATTGTGTTGCCAACTAAAGATTTTTGTCCATATACATACCCTTCCCAGTGCTCATCAAACCTATACCCAATAACTGCATTTATGCCTGCCTCACGATAAGAATTGCCAGAGAAAAAAAGATTATCAAAATACCCTCCCAATGAGACAAAAAGTTTATTGTTAATTGGCAGGACATACTCTAGGCCAATATTTTGCCCAAAGCCCATACCTTTAAATGGACTATGTCCAAAAGAAGAAAAAGCTGATAGACCTATACTTAAGTTAAGTCCTTCATGTAGTCCCCAGCCATACCAACTGCCAAAGCCCATTGGATATATACCTAGCGGAGCAT
>JAJQAI010000183.1 GCA_021203915.1 Prevotella sp.
TCAAATATTTTTGCGGCTTTTGCATAAGGAATAAGGGATACTTCCTTTTTCTAGTGAATTTATAAACTACTAAGCAGTACTATTTAAATGAAAAACCTAAAGAATTACCATGGTGTTGTTGTTCCCATGGTAACACCGCTGACCAAGGATTTGGATGTTGACCTTGAGGCCGTTTCCCGAATAATAGAAAGTTTTGCCCATCATGGTGCTCATGCTTTGATTATGGGTACAACAGGAGAAGGAAATTCTGTTCCTCTTTCTCATGGAGTTAAAATGATTGCTAAGGCCAAAGATGTCTCCCGCGGTAGGATTACAATTTATGCGGGGCTTGCAGGAAATTGTGTCTTAGAGCAGATGGATGCAGCAAAGCAATTTACTAAAGCTGGTGCCGATGTTATAGCAGCTACTCTTCCATGCTACTATGCTCTTACACCCTCGCAAATGTATGACTATTACAAGACGATGGCTGATTTTTTGGATATTCCACTGATGCTTTACAATATTTCCTCTACTACTCATATGAGCATACCCCTAGAGGTTATTCAAGAGTTAAGCCAACACCCCAATATCGTAGGTCTTAAGGATTCAGAAAATAATATAGAGCGCATGGAAAAGGCTTTGGAGCTTTTTTCTTCAAGGGAAGATTTTGCATATTTTTGTGGTTGCGCTGCCAACTCTGCAAAAGCTATGTCTTTAGGTGCCGATGGTATAGTACCTAGCGTAGCTAATTATTATCCAAAGCTATTTTGCGATATTTATGAGGCTGGATTAAAAGGTGACGTTGCCCTAGCAAATAGTTTACAAGAAAAAGCGGCCTTGATTGGTAAGATAAATACAGAAGGCCTTACACTTGGACAGTCTTTAGCTGGCCTTAAAGTTATAATGCGCATGATGGGGCTTTGTCAAGAATATATGTTACCTCCTCTTAGTGAACTATCCCCAGATGTGGCATCTAAAATTAGAGAAAAAGCAAAAGCTATAATTGCTGAGATTTAACCTATAACAACTAATAAATCTTTTTTGAAAAACACATGCAATACGAAGGGCTACACATAGTTGATGCCATAATTGTCATTGCTTCGGTTATAATGGCAATTGGTATAGGTATTTATTTTGCAAGGAAGCAGAATTCCACTCAAGCTTATTTTGCTGCTAGTGGTAATATACCTTCTTGGGCTGTTGGTATGTCAATGTTCGCTACAATTATTAGTAGTGTAACATTTTTAGCTTATCCAGGTAGCGCGTATGCTGGTAACTGGATATTGCTAGTTCAAGGTATGATGGTGCCACTTGTCCTTTTAGGTCTGATTGGCTTTATTGTACCACTATATAGACGAGTTATTCGCTTAAGTACATATGAATATTTTGAGCGTCGTTTTGGTGCTTTAGCCAGATTTTATAGTTCTATAGCCTTTTGTCTTGAGCACTTTTCCAAAATGGGTACCATCCTATATCTTTTAGCCATGGCAATGGTAGCCTTTTCAGGTGGTATGAATATCGTTTGGATTATTGTAGGTGTTGGAATCGCTGTTATAATCTTGACATATTTTGGTGGTATGGAGGCTATTATATGGATGGACGTTATCCAAGGTTTCCTACTTATCTTTGGAGGCTTAATAGCAATAGCTATACTATTTTATCTAACTCAAGGTGGTCCATCAGAAATTCTTCATATTGCTCATCAGTATAAGAAAATAGACTTTGGTCCATATGCATGGGATTTTACTCAACTAACATTTTTTGTAATGGTGTTTAATGGTATTTTCTATGCACTTCAAAAATATGGTACTGACCAAAGTATTGTTCAACGTTACCTAACGGCTCGCTCTGATAAAGATGCAAAAAAAGCTTCTTATTTAGGTATAATCTTAAGCGTTCCTACATGGGCACTGTTTATGTTTGTTGGAACATGTTTATTTGCTTATTACCACATTAATTCAGGAGCTCTTCCTGCAGGAATTAAGCCAGATGAGGTGTTCCCACACTTTATAGCTACTGAAATGCCAATAGGTATAACAGGCTTAATAGTTGCTGCCCTTGTAGCAGGTGCTATCTCTAGCCTTGACGCCGATGTTAACTGTATTTCAGCTGTTATAGTAGAAGACTATTATGGACGTTTCCATCCAAAAGCTACTGATAAGCAGAAGCTTTTAGTTGGTAGAATGTCTGTTATTGTAATCGGTATTGGAGCAATCCTAATTGCACTACTATATGTAGCTTGGGGTGGAGAAGGAGTCTTAGGTACACTTTTTGGCCTTTATGCTATTATCTCTGCCGGTATTGTTGGAATCTTTGTTCTTGGTCTATTTAGTCGTAGAGCTAATTGGCAGGGACTATATATAGGAATAGCTGCAGCTATACTATTTACCGCATATGCTATTTTAACAACCACTAAATTTGGTTCTTCCGATACAGTTATTCTTGACCTTGAGGATTGGAACTTTAAACACCATACATATATGTTAGGAGTTTATAGCCATGTTATTGTCCTTGTTGTAGGATACGTAGCAAGCCTATTCTTTAAGACTCCACTAGCTCCTAAGGAGTTAACCATATATGGATATTTAGAAGAAAGAAAAAAAGCAACAAAATAATTTTTTTTATTTGTCATGAAAGAGATTACCTTACTTCAACCAAAGAAGATTGTCTTTGGAACTGGATGTGTTAATCAATTTGCCGAAGATTATCTTAAGTTAGGCTTTAAAAGACTATTTGTAGTTACTTTACCATTTATTCGCCCCTCTATTGCTGAGGCTATGGATAAACTTTCTCTTCAAGGCGTTAGCCTAGAGTTTTATGAAGCTATTGGCGCTGAACCATCGATAAAGGACTTTTATACTCTTTTAGACAAAGCAAAAAGTTTTAAAGCAGATAGCTTTGTAGGTATTGGTGGTGGTAGTGTGCTTGATGTAACAAAATTAGCAGCCACCTTAATAGACAGCGAACAAAAAGTAGAGAATCTTTTTGGAACAGGACTAATAAAAAAACCAGGTAAATGGTTTGCATGCCTTCCAACTACATCTGGAACGGGTAGTGAGGTTTCACCCAATGCTATCCTTTTAGATGAAGCGGACGCTTTAAAAAAGGGCGTTGTGAGTCCATATTTAATGGCTGATGCTGCATATATTGACCCTAAACTTACTTGGACAGTTCCCAAAAAAGTTACTGCTGAAACAGGAATGGATGCTCTAACGCATTGTATTGAGGCTTATACCAATAAGTTCGCTCACCCAATAGTTGATGTTTATGCTCTTGAGGGTATAAGACTTATTTCTAAAAATATAGTCTCTGCCGTTAAGGACGGCACAAATAAAGAGGCTCGTGAGGCTATGTCGCTTGGAAGTATGTTTGGAGGCTTATGTCTTGGACCTGTTAATACTGCAGCTGTACATGCTCTTTCTTATCCGCTAGGTGGAGAGTTCCATATCTCTCATGGTCTATCGAACTCAATACTATTGCCTTCTGTTATGCGTTTTAACTATACATCCTCGGTAAAGCGCTATGCCGATGTTGCCGTAGCTTGTGGGGTAGAGGCTGCAGACAGTGACGAAGAAACAGCTCTTAGAGGTGTTGACTTTATAACCGAGCTCTCAAAAGAGTGCGAAATTCCAACAACTCTTACTCAGATTGGCATTCCTCATGAGGCCGTTCCGGGTCTTGCTCGTGCAGCTATGGATGTACAACGTCTTCTTAAGAATAACCCACGTGAGGTTACAGAGCAAGATGCAAGAAATATTTACGAAAGTTTGTTTTAAAAGCTATGATAGATAATTCAAAGCCAATATTGGCAATAACTCAAGGCGATCCTGCAGGAATCGGTCCAGAGATTATTATTAAGGCTCTTTCGCTTAAAGAGACATATCAAAAGTGTAACCCAATAGTTACCGGTGATGCCTTGGTAATGGAGTATTATATTAAGCTCTTAGGAAGTTCTCTTAAAGTTCATGCCGTTTCTAACGTTAAAGATGCTATTTTTGAGCTAGGAACAATCGATGTTTATGACCTAAAGTGCATTAATATAGAAGAGTTTCAAACGGGTAAGGTTTCTTCCCAAGCGGGCAATGCAGCCTTTCAAGCAGTAAAGACGGCAATTGAACTAGCAATGAGGGATGAAGTTGATGGTACAGTAACAGCCCCACTTAACAAAGAAGCACTCAACCTAGCGGGTCATCACTTTGATGGACATACGGAAATCTATGCTCACTTTACCTCTACTAAGAAATATGCTATGCTCTTAGCTGATGATTTCCTTCGTGTAATTCATGTCTCCACCCATGTGTCTTTGCGCAAAGCATGTGATTTGGTTAAAAAAGAAAGAATCATTGATGTAGCAGAATTAATTATAGATGCCTGCCATCAGTTTGGTATAAAGAATCCTAAAATAGGTATTGCCGGATTAAATCCACATGCTAGTGATGGTGGCCTTTTTGGTGATGAGGAAGCAAGAGAGATAGCACCTGCTGTTCAGGCCCTTATCTCTAAGGGCTATGATGTTCAAGGACCAGTACCTCCTGATACTCTTTTTGCTAAGGCTAAATGCGGTAAGTTTGATGGTTGCGTGGCTATGTACCATGATCAAGGTCATATACCTTTTAAGGTTGTTGGCTTTAATTGGGACAAAGAAACAGGTGAGATGTCTGCTGCTAAAGGTGTTAATATAACACTTGGTCTACCAATTATAAGAGTATCGGTTGATCATGGAACAGCCTTTGATGTAGCAGGTAAAGGTGTAGCTAGCCCTGAGGCTATGCTTCTTTCAATTGACTATGCTACAAAGATGGCTATCCAAAGGAAAGCTTCAAGAGAAAAATAATATTAAGAACTAACTAACTGACCTATAAAATATATACATGAAACGCGAAGCATTTAAAATGTATCTTAAGCCAGGTTTTGAGAAAGAGTATGAAAAAAGGCATGCTGCAATCTGGCCAGAACTAAAAAAGATGTTGTCCGATCAAGGAGTCTCTGACTATTCAATTTATTGGGATAAGGAAACAAATATACTTTTCGCTTTCCAAAAAATCTCTGGTCAAGGCTCATCACAGGATATGGGAGATAATGCCATTGTACAGAAATGGTGGGATTATATGGCTGATATAATGGAGGTTAATCCAGACAATTCCCCAGTATCAATTCCACTTGAAGAGGTTTTCCATATGGACTAAAGAAAAAATCCCCTTTTTTTAAATCAATTTTATGGATTTACCATTTGCTGAATCTTGGAAGATTAAAATGGTTGAGCCCATACACAAAAGCACTCTTACCGAGCGTGAGGAGTGGCTTAAGAAGGCTTGCTATAATGTTTTCCAACTTAAGGCCGAGCAGGTTTATATTGACCTACTTACCGACTCTGGAACAGGCGCAATGAGTGATCGCCAATGGGCAGGTATTATGACGGGCGATGAGAGTTATGCTGGAGCTAAATCTTTTTTCCATTTAAAGGATATGGTAGAACGTATCACTGGATTTAGCTATGTTTTGCCAACTCATCAAGGACGTGCTGCCGAAAATGTACTTTTTTCTTATTTAGTCCATAAGGGAAATATTATTCCTGGGAACTCTCATTTTGACACCACAAAAGGACATATAGAAGCTCGTGGTGCTATTGCTCTTGACTGCACGATTGCTGAGGCTAAGGATACGCAAAAAGAGCTCCCCTTTAAAGGTAATGTAGACGTTGAAAAACTTGAGACTGTTTTAAAGGAGCATAAAGATAGAATTCCTTTTATAATAATTACAATAACGAATAACACCTCAGGTGGACAACCCGTGTCAATGAAAAACTTACGCGAGGTTCGTTTTCTTGCCGATAAGTACTTTATTCCAGTAATCATAGACTCAGCTAGATTTGCAGAGAATGCTTATTTTATAAAGACTAGAGAAGAGGGCTACGCTTCAAAGAGTATAAAGGAAATTTCTCGTGAGATGTTCTCTTTAGCCGATGCTATGACAATGAGCGCCAAAAAAGACGCTATTGTCAATATGGGAGGCTTTATTGCTACAAATAGGGAGGATTGGTACGATGGTGCTAAGAGTTATTGTGTACAATATGAGGGCTTTCTTACCTATGGAGGTATGAATGGAAGAGACATGGATGCACTTGCTATTGGGCTCGATGAGAATACGGAATTCGATAATCTAGAAACTCGCATTAAGCAAGTTCAAAAACTTGCTGCTATGCTTGATGAGTATGAGATTCCTTATCAGCGTCCTGCAGGTGGACATGCTATATTTTTGGATGCTCCTAAAATACTTACTCATGTTCCAAAGGAAGAGTTTCCAGCACAAACTCTTACAATAGAGTTATACCTTGAGGCAGGAATAAGAGCTTGTGAGATAGGTTATTTACTAGCTGATCGTGACCCAAAAACTAAAGAAAATCGTTTTTCTGGCATGGACTTTTGCCGGTTAGCTATTCCGCGTAGAGTCTATACGGATAATCATATGGCAGTTGTAGCTGCAGCTCTAAGGAATATCTATCAAAGAAGAGAGAAGATAACCCGTGGGGTTAGAATTCTTTGGGAAGCACCAATATTAAGACATTTTACGGTGAAGCTTGAAAGACTTTAAAAATTCTTTTTTTAGGAACAAAAATATGGGTGTCTTTTTTCTTTTTTGGGGAAGGTTGATACCTATTTTTCTTTTAAGAATATGAGCATTTTAGTCTTTATTTTCACTAGATTATAAAT
>JAJQAI010000323.1 GCA_021203915.1 Prevotella sp.
CTATAAGGTAGACCCTTCACAAGGAACGCATTTTTTCCACAACCTAACAAGCTTTGGTGTTGGATATTTAACTTTGGATGTTACTTCTAAGGAATCAATATACAAAAAAGAATGTTTGGATTCTCTTTCGGCGATAGATGAGACGGACTTTATTAGACACGTAAGATTTAAAAAGCCCCTTACTGTTCTTATGGATGGGATGAGCCAAAAGGCAGTAATTACGTTTAATAAGCCAGTGCCACCAGAGCTTTAAGCTCTGGTTTTATTCCTTGAAGCATCAATCTTAAGGAATATAAAAAGCAAAATGGTGAATCCCCAAAGTGATGATCCTCCATAGCTAAAGAAGGGTAGGGGTATGCCAATAACTGGCGTAAGACCTAGAACCATACCCACATTTATGCATAGGTGGAACATAAATATGCTTATCACCCCATATCCATATACTCTACCAAATCTTATCGTTTGGCGTTCTGCCATTATTATAAGTCTTAAGATAAGGGCTAAAAATAGCAGTAGTACAGCTGCAGAGCCGATAAATCCTTCTTCTTCTCCAACTGTGCAAAATATAAAGTCGGTATCTTGCTCGGGTACGAACTTTAGCTTTGTTTGCGTGCCATTAAGAAAACCTTTACCTTTTAATCCTCCTGAACCTATGGCTATCTTGCTCTGATTAACATTATAGCCTTCTTTCATAATATCATTTTCAACACCTAGTAGAACGTACACGCGTGTTCTTTGGTGCTCCTTAAGAACTTTTTCTACAAATGGCTCAGTAGCAAACGAAAAACAAACAGAGCCAAGGGTAAATGCCATTATGAATAGGTAGTATTTGATTCTAGTATGAAGGTAGCGATAAAGAAGATAACCTGCTAAGCCAAGGGTGATTAAAAGTTGCACCCATATCATATTAAAGTGAATAACAAATTCAGCAAATAAAAGAGTTAAAAGAGTTATTCCAAGGGTGTATGTAAGTATTAAGAAAGCCTCGTGTCTATCATGTCGGTATACGAAAACAAGCCAGCTGGAGAATATGTTAATAAGCATCATAACAAAAAATCCACCAACCCTTGTAAGAGTATCCAGAAGGAGTGCATCCTTGTAACTTAAGCCCACAACAAAATATATAATCATCGTAAGACCAGTAAATAGCACACCACCGGTCATTCCTTCTCGGTATAACACAAGAAGGAAAGATAAAAATACAAGTGCGCACCCCGTCTCTTTCTGCGCTAAAATAAGTAGTATTGGTATAAAAATTACTGCTAAGGCTGCAAGCAAATCCTTTCGTTTGTTTAAACTAAAGCCATAGACGTTCATTAGCTTGGCAAGTGCTAGAGCCGTTGCAAACTTTGCAAACTCTGCTGGTTGCAATCTTATTGGTCCCAAGGCAAGCCAGGAATTTGATCCTCTTATTTCGTGATGGAAGAACACAGTAATTAAGAGTAGGCCCATTGCCACTGCATATATAATGTATGCAAGGGTGTCATAAATGCCATCGTCTAACATAAGAAGAATAAAGCCCAAAAGAATAGATGTACCTATCCATACTATTTGCATGCCAGAACGGGTACTTAGACTGAAGATATCAACATCACCATAATTATAGCTAGCTCCGCATACACTCAGCCAACCCAGTAGTAGCAGTGCTAGGTATATTCCTATCGTCCACCAATCAAGTGATTTTAGGATACTATATGATTTATCTGTCTGCGAGTCCATATGATATATGTCTTGCCTGAATGGCTTTAGCTTTAGCTTCTGAGATGTCAGATAGCTCACCATTTATATATTTCTCCATTATAAGAGCACCTATTGGAACGCCAAATGTTGCGCCCCATCCTCCATTTTCTACGTACACAGCAACGGCAATCTTTGGACTATTCATTGGGGCAAATCCCATGAAGGCAGAGTGATCACGTCCATGGTTTTGGGCTGTACCAGTCTTTCCACACACTTCAAAGTAAGATGTTTGTGCACCCTTACATGTTCCTGAGATGACAGCTTGGCGCATACCCCTAACTATATACTCGTAGGAAGATGTCTTTGCATCGGTATAATGTCTTTGCTTATAGGATTCCTCTAGAGGTTCATCTTGAACTTTTTTTACTACATGAGGCGTATAGTAATACCCTCGGTTTGCTATTGTAGCACCAAGGTTGGCTATTTGCAGAGGTGTTGCTAAAACTTCTCCTTGGCCTATAGAAATACTTACTATAGAAAGACCATTCCAAGAGGATTTATATGCCTTATCATAATAGTCACCATTTGGTATTAATCCACGCTTTTCGCCGGGGAGATCTACTCCTAGTCTATAGCCAAAGCCCATACTTACCATATAGTCACGCCATTTATCAATGGCTACTTCAACAGTTTTATACTTCTTTCTGTTTTCTAGCATATAGTAAAGTCCCCAGCAGAAAAATCCATTGCAGGAAGTTCCTATAGCTGGTATTAGGGATAGCGGTGCCTCATGTCCATGACATCCAACATGCATTCCCTTACAATAAAAGCCTCTAGTACAAGGATATCCCGTAGAGGGAGTAATTATCCCTTCGGAAAGGAATATTAACCCTTGTGTAGGTTTAAATGTTGACCCTGGAGGATACATTCCCATTATTGCGCGATTTAGCAAGGGTTTTAGGGGATCTGCAGCAAGACGGAGTTGCATCTTTCCACGATTTCTACCTGTCATAAGTCTTGGATCAAAAGTTGGCGAGGACACCATACAAAGAACCTCACCTGTTGAGGGCTCAATAGCTACAATACTTCCAATTTTTCCTTCCATCAATCTTTCTCCTAATTCTTGAAGTTCTATGTCAAGGCTTAGGGTAAGATTCTTTCCAGGTACTGGCTTACGGTCAAACTTACCATCCATATAACTTCCTTTAATCCTTCCCCGCGCATCACGAAGCATTATTTGTATTCCCTTTTCTCCGCGAAGTTGTTTTTCATAGAATTTTTCAACACCAGTCTTACCGATATAGTCTCCTGCTTGATAATAAGTGTCTTCCATTATATCCGAAGGGGACACCTCTCCGACATCTCCTAGGACGTGAGCTGCGTTAGAGGTTGAGTATTGTCTTATACTTCGGCGTTGAGCATAAAAGCCTGGAAATCGATAGAGTTTCTCCTGAAAAATACTAAAATCTACCTCTGAAAGTTGATTCATAAAAACTTGTTGAGTAAAGCGAGAATATCCAGGGTTTTTACTTCTATCTTTAATTTCATTCATTCTATTTATGAAGTATTCCTTACTTATGCCAAGTGTAGAGCAGAATTCTGCAGTATCAATACGATTTTCTGCCTCATGCATTATTACCATTAGGTCATAGGAATTACTACTATAAACAAGTGGAGTACCTTTTCTATCGGATATAACACCACGTGCCGGATAGTCAACCTTTTTCATAAAGGCATTACTATCAGCGTTACGCTTATAGTCATCGCTCATTATTTGTAAGGCAAAAAGGCGTATTATATAGACAGTAACTATAAAAACAGCCACTCCACCTATTACGTATTTTCTATTCTCAAGTAAGCTATCCTTGGGCATTGCTTAAGATTCTTATTTGCTTCTTACAGAGCCTTAATCTAAGTGTTCTTTACGTTCTCTATCACCACTATAAGAAGTACTGTTAAGATTGTGCTTCCCATTATGCTAAGTATCCATTCTTGCCAATTATATAAGTTGAATGCCTCAATGGTGAATAGTAAAAACGTGTAGATAGAAACCGCTACTAAAACATAGTAGAAGTAATTTTGATTTCCTAGTGATTTTATTGATGGGGTAAGATCATCAGCACTATCTTTTGGTGAGAAAAAATCTAGCAGATATGGCTGTATAAAGCCCAAGAATGTAGCAGAGGCTGCTGCTATACCCGGGGTGTTAACAAACATATCCATGAAAAGCCCCATTATAAAGCCACAAACAATTATAACCCATTTAGGGGTGGCTCTACCAAAGAGTAGGATGAAATATATGTATAAAAGTGGTGTGGCACAACCAAGCAATGTAATGTGGTTGAGCACCAGCACCTGTATAAAACAGAGAATTAAGAAAGTAAAGGAAGACTTAACTATTTCCATATTTCTCTTTTTCCTATTCTTCTCTTATTTTTAAAGAGTCCCTTGAGGCCCTAAGTAGCCTTAACCTTTCATCTAGCGAAGAGTTGTCTATAACACACACGTTTCTTAGGTTTGAAAAGTCTGTTGCAAGCTCTATCTTAACGCCATAGGATAGTCCGTCACTAGAATCTAATAACTCAAGAATCTTACCAACCATTATCCCCGGTGGAAATATTGAGGAATGACCGCTAGTTTCTATTGTATCACCTACTTGGAATTTGGCATATCGTGGGATATCATTAACAAAAGCCTCATTAGAAGCTCCTCCTGTCCAATTTAGATGGCCATAATATCCTTTGCCCTTAACCCTAACGCTTATATTAGATTTAGAATTTAATACCGGAATTACAACCGAATAGTTGCTAGATGCCATATAAACCACACCGACAATGCCACTTCCTGAAGCTACACCCATATCAGGACGTATTCCATCGGAAAGTCCCTTATCAATGGTCATCAAATTATCAATACGGTTTAGTGAAGAACTAATCACTTGAGCGGGTATCATCTTGAACTTCTTAGGTACTTGAGCCCTTAGGGATTTAATCCTAGAGGTATCTTCTCCCTTTTTGTAAAGTTCTTCAGAAAGAACGCTTACCATACGCTCGAGCTCAAGATTACGCTCTGTTAAACGCTTATTTGCAGCAGCCATGGAGAAGAATTCCGTTATTGCGGAATCCCACTGATATATTTTTCCTACTATAGCATTAGCTGAGGAAAAAAATACGCTGCCTTGATAGCTATTAAACCTAAAGAGTAAGGAAAAACTAATAATCTCTAGGATGAGAAAAATAAAGCAGTGATTGTACCGTGCGAGAAAATCCAGCAGGTTTCTCATAGGACTATCTCATCAAGAACTGGAAGCGGTCTATGTTCTTAAGTGCTATACCAGCACCTTTGGCAACACTATGTAGTGGATCTTCAGCTATGCGGAACTTAATGTTTATTTTCTCTGTGAGTCGTTTATCTAGTCCGCGCAAAAGAGCTCCTCCTCCTGTTAGGTATATGCCGTTCTTAATTATATCAGCATATAGCTCTGGGGGCGTGTTTTCTAAGGCTGATAACACAGCATTCTCAATTTTAGAAACCGTACGGTCTAGGCAGTGTGCGATTTCTTGGTAACAAACCGGAACCTCCATAGGAAGAGCAGTTATTTTATTAGGACCATAAACTATATAATCCTCGGGTGCTTCGTCACCTAAATCCGTAAGGGCAGAACCTACATTTATTTTGATACGTTCGGCCATACGCTCACTAACCTTAACATTGTGCTGACGGCTCATATATTCCTGTATCTCGGTGGTTAGGTCATCACCGGCTGTACGTATGGAGTTGTTAGAAACAATACCTCCTAAAGATATTACAGCAATTTCAGTGCTACCACCTCCTATATCAACTACCATATTTCCGTCTGGAGCTTCCACATCAATACCGATACCAATTGCAGCAGCCATTGGCTCAAAGATTAGGAACACATCACGTCCGTTAGCATGTTCAGCAGAGTCGCGAACAGCACGAAGTTCTACTTCGGTTGAACCCGATGGTACTCCGATAACCATACGTAGTGAGGGAGAAAAAAAGCGATGTCCGGTATGTACCATTCTAATGAGTCCCCTCATCATCTGCTCACAGGCGCTAAAGTCTGCAATCACTCCGTCACGCAGTGGACGTATGGCTTTGATGTTGTCGTGAGTCTTTTCATACATCTTATTGGCCTCTGTTCCTACTGCAATCATTTTATCTGTACGGCGATCTAATGCCACTACAGATGGTTCGTCAACTACGATTTGATCATCGCTGATTATTATAGTGTTGGCTGTCCCAAGATCCATTGCGATCTCTTGGATAAATGAAAAAAATCCCATTGTTTCCTTTTTTTTCTTTTTTTCTTCTTCTTCTTGTGGGGATACTCTTTTTTATGTAGTTCCCTTTTTTTAATAAACGAGCTACTCGCTTAGAGAGTGTTAAACCAAGAATGAATAGCTGTATCGTAGTGACTACTTACACCGAAAGCTCTACTGGCAAACATACGTCTTTCTTGAATGTCTGTCTTAGCACCTTTTTTTAAGAGAATGTCGAGCAAAATTCCATACTCAGCCTTACTAGGGATAATAACAACGTCGCTAAAATTCTTTGCTCCAGCACGTATCAGAGATATTCCACCTATATCAATCTTTTCTATTATCTCTTGTTCTGAGGCACCACTCAAAACTGTTTCCTCAAAAGGATATAGGTCTACAATTACTAAATCAATTGAAGGAATACTATATTTTTCCATTTGCATAGAATCTTCATGGTTGTTCCTTCTAGAGAGTATTCCTCCAAATATTTTTGGGTGTAGGGTCTTAACTCTACCGCCAAGAATGGAAGGGTAGGACGTTATACTCTCTACTGTTTGGCACTGATAGCCAAGTGATTCTATAAATTTTTGTGTACCGCCGGTTGAGAGAAATTTTACCCCCAAGGAGTTGAGTTTTTCAAGTAATTCCTCTAGTCCGTCCTTATGATAAACGGAAATTAAGGCGGTTTTTATGTCTTTAATA
>JAJQAI010000276.1 GCA_021203915.1 Prevotella sp.
CGTAGGTATACATTCTCTCTTTCTAAAAGGCTATTCCTTATAACCTCCATGAACGCCTCAACCGTTGCTGAAACATCCTTTTTAACGACTCCTGTCGAATTGACGATCTCGTCAATAATATCAGCCTTAGTCATGTTTGATAATAAGATTTTAGTTGTAGGATTTTATTTTACCTTGCAAAGATAGTGGTTTTTTTCTTATTAAATGAAAATATATTTACAAGTTTTTGATTTTTGGATTTTTATGCATCGAAAATAAAAAAGAAATTAAGCTTCCCTCTTAAGGGGATTCTTGAAAAAATTTTGTTTAAATTTGCTCTTGGGAAAAAACATTTTCCCAAGAGTAAAAACATGAGTGAAATAAAACTTATTAAACCTGATCTTTCAAGCGAACTTTCGCTTGATTTTGTTGATGCAGGAATAAAGGCTGGATTTCCTTCTCCAGCACAAGATTATATAACCGATAGTATTGATCTTAATAAGGAGTTAGTTCGTCATCCCTCAACCACATTCTATGCTCGTGCCGTAGGTGATTCTATGATTGAAGATGGTATTAGTGATGGTGACCTTCTTGTTATCGATAAGAGCCTTCAGCCTGAGCAGGGCAATATTGTAGTTGCTTTTATAGATGGAGAGTTTACTCTTAAACGCTATAGGTATGATGAAAAGCAAAATTGTGTTTGGCTCATACCGAGCAATAAAGATTTTTCCCCGATAAAAGTAACTAGGGATAACGAATTTATTATCTGGGGCGTACTAACATATAATATTAAGAATCAGCTCAAGCATAGATGATTGGCATAGTAGATTGTGACAATTTCTACGCCTCATGTGAGAGAGTTTTTAACCCTTCGCTTCGGGGTAAGCCCGTTGTTGTACTATCCAACAACGATGGCTGCATTATTGCCCGCAGTAATGAGGCTAAAGCCCTTGGGATAAAGATGGGTACTCCCTTTTACCAAGCAAAGGATATACTTCAAAAAAATGGTGTTGCCACCTTTAGTAGTAACTATAATCTTTATGGTGATATGTCTCGCAGGGTTATGTCCCTTCTCTTAGAACTTACCCCTGGAATCACTCAATATAGCATAGATGAATGTTTTGTTGACTTTTCGGGTGTTTCTTGCCTTGAGGCTTTAGCAAAAGACATAGTAAAAAAAGTCACCCAAGGTACGGGGATTCCTATTACTATTGGAATAGCCAAAACAAAAACCCTCGCAAAAGTTGCTAGCAAATATGGTAAAAAGTATAAAGGCTATCATGGAGTGTGCATTATTGATACTGAGGAAAAACGTGTGAAAGCCCTTAAAGGACTTGAGGTTGGAAGCATTTGGGGCATTGGGCGTAGAAATGCCGAAAAACTCCGAGAAAAAGGTTTCCTTTCTGCCCTAGATTTAACCCTAAAAAGTGAAGCCTGGGTAAGAAGAGAGCTAACTGTTACGGGGGTACGTACATGGATGGAGTTAAATTCTAAAAACGCTATTAACATCGATGAGTTACCTCAAAAAAAGAGTATCACATCTTCTAGAAGTTTTTCCTCTCAAGGTCTAAACACTAAAGATGCCTTAGAGGAGGCTATAGCAAATTTTGCAGCTATTGCCACATCAAAACTTCGTAAGCAACACTCTTGTTGTAAAGCTATTACTGTATTTGCCCACACAAGTCGCTTTATAGTTGATAAGCCTTTTGTTGCACTAAATAAGAGTGCTTCCTTCCCTGTAGCTACAAGCAATCTTAGTGAGATAGTTTCCCTAGCTACTCGGATTCTTTCTTTAGGTTATCGAGAGGGCTTTTTTTATAAAAAAGCAGGAGTAATCCTATGGGATATATGTGATGAAAACGCTGTGGAAGGCGATTTATTTGACTCGGTTGACCGCCCACGGCTGCAAAGACTGTCAAAGGCAATTGATAAACTTAATCTAAACCTCGGACGTGATGTTATACATATGGCCGTTCAAGGTAAGGATAATGGATTTCACCTTAAGTCAGATTATATATCAAAGCAATATACCACTAACATAAATGATATATTGCAAATAAAAACTTGAAAAAAGAATTAATTTGCCGCTTCAAACTCTTTTAAGAAGCGTACATCATTTTCTGAGAACATCCTAAGATCAGCTACATGATACTTTAGGTTTGTTATACGTTCTATACCTAGGCCAAAGGCATAGCCACTATATATCTTACTATCGATACCACAGAGTTCAAGGACATTAGGGTCTACCATTCCGCATCCAAGGATTTCCACCCATCCGGTGTGTTTGCAAAAACCGCAACCCTTACCACCACAAATATGACAAGAGATATCCATCTCTGCGCTTGGCTCAGTAAATGGGAAATAACTTGGACGTAAGCGTATTTGAGTATCTGGACCAAAAAGTTCACGTGCAAATGTGAGTAAGACCTGCTTTAAATCAGTAAAGCTAACATCTTTATCAATGTATAGTCCCTCAACTTGATGGAAGAAACAGTGAGCTCTAGCTGTAATAGCCTCATTACGGAACACTCTTCCTGGGCAAATAACACGTATTGGAGGCTGGGTTGTTTCCATTACACGAGCTTGAACGGAACTTGTATGACTTCTGAGCAGGATATTTCGTGTTACATCCTGTTCACTGATTTCAATAAAAAAGGTATCTTGCATATCTCTTGCGGGATGATCTGCAGCAAAATTCATCTTAGTAAACACGTGAGCATCGTCTTCGACTTCGGGCCCATCAGCCAAAGTAAATCCCATGCGAGAGAATATATCAATTATCTCATTTTTTACTATTGAAAGTGGATGACGTGTACCAAGTTCTATAGGATATGGGGTGCGAGTAAGATCCAAAGAGTCATCTTGAGTTTCTAGAGTTTGACACTTTTCCTTTAGAAAGTTAATTTTTTCTTGGGCTTGAAACTTTAGTTCATTAAGTTTTAGACCAACTTGCTTTTTACTCTCTGGGGGAACAGTTCTAAAATCAGCCATTAAGCGATTTATCTCGCCTTTTTTACTTAGATACTTAAGTCTAAGGGCCTCTATCTCTTCTGGAGTAGATGCCTCTAAGTGCTTTATTTCTTCAAGAAGTTCTTCTATTTTATCAAGAATCGTCATGGGACAGAAAAAAAAGAGTTACAAAATCTTTGCAAAGTTAATGATTTTGTACAAATATCGTTATTTAAATAAAAATAATGTGTAATTTTGACGGCTTCTCTTTTATTGGAAAAAGGTAAAAAATATGAAGAACTGTGTCATAGTGGTTTTTATATTGTGCACTCTAATGATGATGTTCACTCAAGGATGTACTGAGAAGAAACCTCAAGCAGAAGATACTATTATCATAGTTGACACACCTAAGGTTGCAACTAGGCTTGACACAATGAGTGAACTTATCTCAGAGGAGCCAATGCCGTATGCTGCTGATGAGCTATTTGATGATTTTATATTTAATTTTGCAGCTAATAGCAAGTTGCAAAAAGAAAGGATTCTTTTCCCTTTAAAGTTAATAGAAGGCGAAACGACCCAAGAGGTTGATTCTTCTGAGTGGAAGATGGATTATTTCTTTATGGAGCAAGGCTACTATACCCTATTATTTGATGATATTTCTCAATTAGATATTGTTAAAGATACATCCATTAATCAGACGGTAGTTGAAAAGATTTTCCTTGCAAAGGAAAATATGAAAAAATATGTTTTCGAGCGTCTAAGGGGACGTTGGATGCTAACACTGATTGAAGAGAGTGTCCCATATGATGAAAATAATGAATCCTTCCTAACGTTCTACAAGAATTTTGCAACGGATGTTGACTTTCAGCTAAGGAGTTTAAATGACCCCGTGATGTTCACCGGACCAGATCCAGACGATGATTTTTCTACAATGACAGGTGAGATTGCCCCAGAGACATGGCCCGCCTTTGCCCCAGAGTTACCAAGTGATATTCTTTACAATATAACTTACGGTCAAAAATATACCGAAGGAGATAAAAAAGTCTTTGTAATTAGAGGTATTGCCAACGGACTTGAGATAGAACTATTTTTTAAACGAATCTTGGGTGATTGGAAACTAGAAGAAATACATGAATAAGGACCGCCATACTCCTTAAAGTAATCATTTAAAGGTATTATACTAAATCCTTTAATATGAATGATATACAAAACTATAGTTTAAAGCATAATAACACTTTTGGTATTGACGTTAAATGCCGAAGGTTTATAGAGTTTGATACCCTTGAGGAACTATTAGATGTACTTGAGAAAATTAAAAAAGATGATAAAATCCTTGTTATTGGTGGGGGAAGTAATTTTTTGTTTACCAAGGATTTTAGCGGAATCGTTTTACGCTCTAACATAAAGGGCATTAATGTAAAAATAGATGATCATGATGTCTTCTTGTGCTCAGGAAGTGGTGAGGTTTGGGATGATGTTGTAAACTATAGCACAATTCATGGCTATTATGGGATGGAGAATTTGTCCTTAATCCCAGGTGATGTGGGCGCTAGTGCTGTGCAAAATATTGGAGCATATGGTGCTGAGGCCTCAGATATTATTTATGAGATAGAGGCTCTAGATGTTTCAAAAAAAGAGCTCGTTAAAATTAAGGCCATAGACTGCGGTTACTCCTATAGAGGAAGTAAATTTAAAACTGAGTGGCTTTCGAGGTTTATAATTACTCATGTTACATACCGTCTATCAAAGGATTTCCATCCCCGTTTAGATTACGGGGGTATAAGGGAAGAACTTTTAAAACGAGGAATTTCGTCACCTAGTGCCAAGCAACTTCGAGATGCCATCATTTCGATAAGAAAAGAAAAACTCCCCGACCCAAAAGTTCATGGAAATGCTGGTAGCTTTTTTATGAACCCAATCGTTGAGGAAAAAAAATATCAAGAGATAAAAGAAACGTTTGGTGAGTTTCCTTCCTTTAGGATTGATTCTGAGCATGTAAAAATACCCGCAGGCTGGATGATTGAAAAATGCGGATGGAAAGGAAAAGTAGTAGGCCATGTCGGTGTTCATCCTCGGCAAGCGCTAGTGCTTGTTAACTTAGGAGGAGCTGTAGGCTCAGAGATAAAAGAACTCTCTATAGAGATTCAGCGTGATGTAAAAGAAACATTTGGAGTGGAAATTAGTCCAGAGGTAAATATATTATAGAAAAAAATGAAACTTACATTCTTGGGAACAGGGACATCTGTTGGAGTACCAACAATAGGTTGCGATTGTGAGGTTTGCAAAAGTTTAGATAAAAAAGATAAACGCTTGCGTACTTCTGCACTTGTTGAGACTAGCTCTACAAGAATCTTAATAGATGCAGGGCCAGATTTTCGCTTTCAAATGCTAGATAAGGAGTTTAGGAAAATAGATGCGGTCCTGCTTACCCACATTCATTATGATCATGTTGGGGGTATGGATGATTTAAGGCCATTTTGTAAATTCGGGGATATAAAAGTCTATGCGGATTTTCAAACTATTGAGCAGCTTAAAAAGACTATGCCCTATTGCTTTTCTTTAGATCAATACCCTGGTATACCAAAGATTACTCTTCTTCAGGTAAGGCCACACGAAAAAATAACTATTGGTGATGTTGAAATAACGCCCATAAAGGTAATGCATGGCAAAATGCCAATACTTGGATATCGTCTAAATGATCTTATGTACATTACTGACATGAAAACAATAGATGATGAGGAGCTAAAGTATTTTTCTAACGTTAAAACTTTAGTTGTAAACGCTCTTAGATATACACCCCACCACTCTCATCAAAGCGTTAGTGAGGCTATAGACTTTGTAAAAAGAATCTCACCCGAAAACACTTTTTTTATACATATGGCTCACGAGATTGGTCTTCATGAAAAGGTAAACAAGTCCTTGCCAGAAGGCATTAGCTTAGCTTTCGATAATCAAGTAATTGAAATTTAAACACCTCATGTTTGGGAAAGCCAGGGGGGCAAAGCACATCCATCTTACTGTCCCCCCTGCCCAATCACATTCAAAACATCAAAATATTATCATTACTTAATGATAATTTTCTTTCCATTAATAACATAAATGTTACCTTTTTTTAGTGCAGAGACTCTTTGACCCAAAAGGTTATAGTAAACTCCTTTTGTGGCTTCTAAAATCGTCAAATTCTCTATATGAGCGCCCTGGTCATCATCTTCAATAATGTAAGTACAGGTCGTAGCCTTATTGACCACCTTTTCTGGACCAAGAAGATAGTTATTATAGCCTACATCAATACTATAAGTACCGCTATCAGAAAGGGTAATTTCTTCATCTCTATCCTCTACGTTAACAAGATAGTAGGTATAACCTATAATATTATTATCACTATCTAAGATTGGAGCATCCTCATTTGGAACGGCTATAGCCATAATTTCATCTTCTTTTAGAACGTTGAGCACATACATGTTGTCGTCTGGATCTGGCAAGTATTCAAGGCCCTCATAACACAAAAGAGAAAAGCTAGAAATTTCCTCTAATATAGAGCCATCCTCTGGACTAAATACAATATCATAGGAGGCAATAGTAAAGGTTCTAGTTATCTCATCTGAGGCTTGCTTTGTTTGCCCAAGTAAGAATGTACCTTCGGGGGCATAAAGAGTGTACACTCCCGGTTCAGTTACCTCCTCCGATAGTGTAATTTTAATACCATTATAA
>JAJQAI010000284.1 GCA_021203915.1 Prevotella sp.
AATTTGCAGTTAAACTTCAAATTTGCATAAAATGGAACATGAGTTTATCCATCGAGAACTATCCCGAACGATTTTAGAAGCGTATAAATATTTTTCGGTTATAACAATCACAGGACCTAGACAGTCAGGAAAGACAACATTAATCCGCAATTGTTTTCCATCCCTTTTATACTCATCACTAGAGAATCTCAACGAGCGCGATTTTGCTTTAAATGATCCAATAGCCTTTTTAAGTCAAAGCCCTTTAGGTATGATACTTGACGAGGTGCAAAACGCACCAAATCTTCTATCATATATTCAAGGTATTGTAGACAATAATCCAAATATTAGATTCATTTTATCAGGCAGCTCTCAGTTTGCATTATCAAGTAAGATTTCTCAATCTTTATCGGGCCGTACAGCTATATTTGAACTGCTACCTATGTCTTTTTTAGAAATTAAAGATATGGTAAAAAAAATGCCTTTAGATGAGCTATTATTTTCCGGTTTTTATCCTTCAATTCATGCAGGAAAGAATATACCAAAATTCTTTTATCCCTCATATGAAAAAACTTATTTAGATAAAGATGTTAGGGATTTATTGCAGGTTAAGAATATGTTGCGTTTTCACACTTTTGTTCGTTTGTGCGCTACTCGTATAGCCTCGGTGTTTAATGCTTCAGCCCTTGCAAATGAAGTTGGAGTTTCTACTCATACTATTAATGAATGGCTCTCGGTTCTGCAGGCTTCATATATCGTTTTTTTGTTACCATCTTTTTATGAGAATCAGCGAAAAAGGCTTATTAAAGCTCCTAAGCTATATTTTCTTGATACTGGTCTAGCATGCCATTTGCTTGGAATTGAATCACCTAAGCAACTCGTAAGAGATAAAATGCGAGGTGAATTATTTGAAAATTTTATAGTGATAGAAGCATTGAAATATCGATTTAATAAAGGTTTAGGGAGCAATCTTTATTTCTATAGAGATTCCAATCATAACGAAATTGATCTTTTGATTAAGGAAGGTTCAGCCTTTTCTACTATTGAGATAAAGTCTTCTGAGACATATCATCAAGATTTTGAAAAAACGCTTAAAAAAGCGGATAGTTTTCTTGGCAATAATGTTAATAGCAGAGCTATTATCTATGCAGGAACACTCGAAAACACTCTTGGGGAAATAAAACTACTTAATTATTCCAATATTGGAAACCTCTTGGAATATGAGCAGGAAGGATAATTTTTTAGCTGAAAAGATTTCCCCAAGGATAGCTACCAGGCTTAAGAATTATTTCAGTTCCACCATAGAGCATGCCTACAACACCTGGAGCGTACTCTTGTTTTATCTCGAAGGTATTCCAATCAAGCTTTTCAAGGATGGAAAATGCTGTTGCACCACCTTCAATTATAAATAGCTCAGGCTTTTTTATTTTAACTAGCTCTAAAGAGAGCTTAGCCATAATTTCACGTAGTCTTATGGCAAAAAGTTTCCCTTTATTTTCCCTCTTGCCAATACTAACGATAACGTAAGGATTAAGAGAGTAACTTTCCTTTACTTTACTAAACCAAGGTAACTCTATAGCACCATTGAAAACCTCATCTGGCATAATAAATTCCTTAGCTTGAAGGTCAAGAATATAACTCTCGCTAGATAAAGGCTTGCTTTGGGTGCTTCCGCAAAAAAATAGTGCGCTTGAAGTCTTTGGTAAAGTAGGTTTTTTATTGGTGCGTTTTTGGTATGATTTATTTAAATATGCACTAAAAAGATCGGCACCACCTGCTAAAAGTACATGTTTTTTATCGGCTTTTTCGAGTTGTAATTTTACCTCTTGAAGGCTTGTCGCCTCGGCAATCTGAATAGACTTATCAGTCTTTAAACTATCTTTAACTCCGAGATATACAGCTTTTTCTTCAAGTAAAGCTATAACATTAGATGAGTGTGCTGGAAACTCTGGATCATCTTTAAATAAGGTTTTAGAAAGTGGAACTTCCTCTACAAAATAATCCCCAAAGCGGATAATTCTATTCTTTGATGGATTCTCAGGTAAAAGTAGAGCACAATCAAAGTTTAAGCTATCGATAAGAGTTTGAAGTTCTGCAACAATGTGTCCACGAAGAACCGAATCAGTCTTCTTAAATATTTGAGCTTGACTACCCTTAAGAAGGCTTGCAACTTCTTGGATTTGCTCGGTTGCCTCTTTACATGAGTAAGAGCGAGTATTAAGGGCTATTATAAGAGCGTCAACCTTAGGAATCATCCTAGAAGGTTTTGTTACCATAATTGTCTTAAGCCCATAACCAAGAGCGATGCCCGCCATTTCTGCAGCACCCGTAATATCATCAGCAATGACAATTGTCATTTTTTTTTAAGTTTTTATGTATGGTACGATTTAGAAAAAACTTTAATTATCCAAAGGGAAGGTCATCGCTTGTTGATGGCCCCGGAAAAGGCATATCATCACCTATAGGCTCACCAAAACCCCCAGCTTGTGTTCCACCTGGATTAAGACGCTCAACCTTCCAGGCACGTATACTATTAAACCAACGACCTTGATATTCGCGTGCGTCAATATCAAAACTTACCGAGAGTTCGTCACCTTCCTTAATGTCGAAATTCTTTATTTTTTCTTCCCCAAATACGTTGAAACAACATTTTTTTGGATAATTATCGTGAGTCTCAATTACGTAGTCTTGTGATTTCCAAGTGTTTCCCTTTTGAGACGTTCCTTCCTTAACGGGAAGTACAGCTATTATTCTTCCTTCAATCTCCA
Source organism: Prevotella sp. (assembly GCA_021203915.1). Classification (GTDB taxonomy): domain Bacteria; phylum Bacteroidota; class Bacteroidia; order Bacteroidales; family Bacteroidaceae; genus Prevotella. Next base: position 2,748 of record JAJQAI010000284.1, read on the forward strand.
TTAATTTCTTAGATTTAAGTGTATTTTTTTCTTTTCGCGAAATTAATAAAATACAAAAAAAGAATAAAATTTTTCTATCCTTTTTTTGTTATCAAAGGCCCTTTTCGTATATTTGTGTCCAACTTAAAATAAAACGAAACCATATCAAATATGAGACTTACCACATCTAGCACTGCTTTAGCAAATTGCCTTTTATCGCTATCCAAAGTGTTTAATAGCAAGAACACCTTGCCAATACTAAATTGCTATCTTTTTGAGGTAAAAGATAATGTTTTAACAATTTCTGCCTCAGATAGTGAGAATTTAATGACCATGGCACTTCTGCTTGAATCATCAGATAGTGAAGGAGTGTTTGCTATAAATTCTCAAACCATATTGGATGCCGTTAGAGAGCTACCTGAGCAACCACTAACTTTGGATATTGACATGACGACATATACCATTGAGGCATATTATCAAAATGGTAAGTACAATTTTGCTGCTCAGAGTGGGGAAGACTTCCCGCGCTTTACTCCTATGGTTAACCCTATAGGTGTTATAACGATGGCTTCTAAAACTCTTTGTGGTGATATTTCAAGAGCTTTATTTGCTACAAATACTCAAGAGCTTCGTCCCGTTATGAGTGGTGTCTTTTTTGATATGACTCCAGAATTTTTGGCAGTTGTAGCTAGTGATGGTCATAAACTCGTTCGGACTAAAAATCTCAATATAAAAACCCAGGAGCCTATTTCCTTTATTTTACCAAAGAAACCTTCTACACTTCTTAAGGGTGTGCTTCCTAAGAATGATGATGAGGTGGTAATAAAGTTTGATGATAAGAATGCTATCGTTGAGTTTGGCCTTGGAATGCTATCTTGTAGACTCTTAGAAGGACGTTATCCAAACTATAATGCCGTTATACCAAAGGATAACCCTAATCTTTTGACATTGGACCGCTCAATGTTCTTAAGTGCTATTCGCAGAGTACTTCCTTTTGCTAGTGAGAGTAGCAAGCAGGTGCGTTTGCACATTGAGATGGGTAAACTTGTCATCACCTCTGAGGATATTGATTTTAACACAAGTGCTAAGGAAGAGCTTACCTGCGATTATAATGGCAACACAATGGATATAGGTTTTAAGGGCTCATCACTAGCCGAAATCCTATCCAATATTGATTCTGAAAGTGTTGTTTTAGAACTAGCCGATCCTAGTCGTCCTTGTCTTGTTATTCCGACCGAGCATCCAGAGCACGAGGATATCCTTATGCTTATTATGCCAATGCTTCTTAACGATTGATTTTTTTTCCTTTTAAAAGATGAAAATAAACTTGACTCGACCCTTGGTGATTTTTGACCTAGAAACCACCGGACTTGATATAGCTAAAGATAGGATAATACAGATTTCGTACATTAAAGTTTTTCCCGATGGACGGGAAGAACGCGTAAATCAATTTGTAAATCCAGGTATTGTTATACCTCCAGCAGTAGAAACACTTACTGGGATTACAAATGAGGATGTAAAGGACGCTCCTTCATTTAAATCTCTAGCACCATCATTAAAGGAAAAGTTCTTGGGTTGTGACTTTGCAGGATATAACTCAAATAATTATGACGTCCCACTTTTAGCCGAAGAATTCCTTCGTGCAGGAGTGGATTTTGACTTTACAAAATCTCGTCTTATTGACGCCCAAGTAATATATCATAAGATGGAGCGAAGAAATCTTGCTGCAGCATATAAATTCTATTGTGGCAGAAAGATGGAAGATGATTTCCAAGCTCACCTAGCAGACCAAGATACTGAGGCTACCTATAGGGTTCTTCAAGGTGAACTTGATATGTATTCCCCCGAAAAGCAGACCGAAAAAGAGCGTCAACTTGAGAACGATATAGATAAGCTTGCCGAGTTTTCAAAGGTTAGCGATAATGTAGACTTTGCAGGCCGTGTTGTTTGGAAGGAAAAGTTAGATGCTAATGGCAACAAGATACTTGATTCTGATGGAAAGATAATTCGTCATGAGGTATTTAATTTTGGCAAGTATAAAGGAATGGACGTTGAGGAAGCCTTTTTAAGAGATCCTGGTTATTGTGATTGGATATTAAAGGGTGAATTTCCAATGAATACTAAACAAGTCCTTACTCGTATTCGTTTGCGCAGTATGGGCAAATAGTTCAATACTTACTTTTTTAGCTTTTTAAAACGCGCAATAAATTAGACTATAGCGCGTTATTTTCTTGTAATGAAAAAGCAACTATTTTTCTTGCTTGTTTTTATACAAGCATTCTATTGTTTGTCATGTAGCGATGACGACTCTTTTACTACGTCCAGAAGCAATTTCCTAACGTTTTCTTCTGACACGATAAGTTTAGGTACTGTTTTTTCTAAAGTACCTACACCAACTGTGACTTTTTGGGTTTTCAATCACTCGGGTGATGGTATACGCTGTTCAAATATCCGTCTTGATAATGGAAATCAAACAGGCTTTAGGGTTAATGTTGATGGGGAATACCTTGGTCAAGCTGCTGGATATCAAGTTCACGATGTTGAGATAAGAAATAAGGATAGCATTAGGGTTTTTGTAGAACTCACATCAACACAAAATGGCAAGATAGAGCCTCAACTTCTTCAAGATGACCTGGTATTTACACTTGAAAGTGGTCTTGAGCAGAGAGTAAACCTAAGAGCGTACTCTTGGGATGCTACAATATTAAGAGATTTAGTTATATCTAACGATACTACAATTGATAGCTCTCAAACTCCCGTAGTTATATATGGAGGAATTAAGGTTGATAGCAGCAAAACTCTGCGCATTGCTCCAGGGACAACTATATATTTTCATGCTGATGCAGGCATAGATGTCTATGGAAGTCTCTTGTCTGAAGGCGAAGCGGGCTCTAATGTTGTTCTTCGTGGTGATAGACTTGATAATATGTTTGATTACCTTCCTTATGATTTGGTAAGTGGACAGTGGAGGGGCGTTAGGTTTTACTCTTCTTCATATGGTAATAAGATTGTTTACACTGATATCCATAGTACCTTTGATGGTGTTTTGTGTGATTCCTCTGATGTGGGAAAAGAAAAATTAATCCTAAAGGAAAGCACTATTCATAATTGTCAAGGTTATGGTCTAAAATCAGAAAATAGCTATATAGAGGTTGAAAACTGTCAAATCACAAATACTCTTGATGACTGTGTTGCCGTCTTTGGAGGTATAGCTTCCTTTAATCAATGTACTATAGCACAGTTCTATCCATTTGATGCTAATCGTGGTGCTGCCTTAAGGTATACCAACTTTAAAGATGATTCCCTTTGGCCTTTATATAAGATGGACTGTATCAACTCTATTGTAACTGGCTATCAAGAGGACGTAATTATGGGTGCATTTGCAGCCGATAGCACATGTCAGTTTAATTATAGATTTATAAATTCTATAATGCGAACGCCAGAGGTAGAGGACTCGGTAAATATTATTGGTGCTATTTGGGAAACCCCAGAAGATTCTATTTCGGGTGAAAAGAACTTCCGAATTGTGGACATTAATCTTCAAAGATATGATTTCCACCTAGATGGTCAATCTCTTGCTATTGGTAGGGCAGATAAAGAATATTCCTTACCTATTGACCGTGATGGTATAAGACGAGATGATGAACCTGACATAGGTTGTTATGAATACCTTGAGGATGATGAACAAATGTAGTGAAATATAAGCCGTTCATCTTTAAAATCTCATAGAGTTTAGTGTTTAAAGGATTTTTGCATCTAGATTGAGAAGTTTCCTAAAAAAATTACTATCTTTGCGCCTAGATTTTTCCCCTTTTCTCTCTAAGAGGGGGATTTAAGTTTAAGAATTAAAGAAGACCAAAAGACTAAGGTTTACCCTCACCTTTTAAAGATTAGAAG
>JAJQAI010000088.1 GCA_021203915.1 Prevotella sp.
TTAAATTTTTTTCCACATAAAAGTGTATTGCCATTACACTTTTTCCCACATAAAAGTGTAAAAGAATTGTTTGTTTCAAAAAATTATTTAGTAATTTTGCCATCAGTAATTGCATTAAAAAATAGGAATAATGAAAAGGAAAATATATAATTCTTTGCTTGATTGGAAGCGAAGTCCAACTCGAAAGCCCATGGTTATGGAGGGTGCACGTCAAGTTGGTAAGACGCATATACTTAAAGAATTTGGTAAATTAGAATATGACAATATGGTGTATATTAATTGTCAAAACAATCCTTTTGCGAATTCCCTTTTTGAGCAAGACTTTGATATGGAGCGCATATTAAGGAATCTTGCCGCATATTCAAGGGCTAATATCATAGCGGGGAAAACTCTTATATTCTTTGATGAGGTGCAAGAAGCCCCCCGATGCCTGGAAGCATTGAAATATTTCTGCGAGGACGCAAGAGAACAACACGTTGTAACAGCTGGGTCGTTATTAGGTATCGTTAATCATAAGGACGTATCGTATCCAGTTGGAAAAATAGACACCTTACACTTATACCCTATGTCTTTCGAAGAGTTCCTATGGGCAAAAAACGAGTATAATTTGGCAGATGCTCTTGACTCTTGTGATTGGCAGACAATTACGCCTCTTGCACAAAAACTAGAAGATTTATTAAGGCAATATTACTATGTTGGAGGAATGCCTGAAGTTGTAAAAATGTATATTGGTAATCAAGATCTTAGGGATATTAGAGAAAAACAAATGGAAATCCTAAATAATTATGACCGAGATTTTAGTAAACACGCAGGAAACGAGGCGCCACGAATAAGAATGGTTTGGAAATCTCTTCCATCACAGTTGGCAAAGGAGAACAAGAAATTTGTTTACGGAGCAATAAAAAAAGGTGCAAGGGCTAAGGAATTTGAAGAAGCTATACAATGGCTTATTGATGCGGGACTTGTTTACAAAGTATCTAGGTGTAAAAATCCAACCATACCACTTTCCATTTATGAAGATAGTGATGCCTTTAAACTATTCGCTCTAGATGTGGGACTACTTGGGGCTCATGCTAATATGCCAGCAGAGCTTATGTTAATCAACAACAATGTCTTCAAAGAAGTAAAGGGAGCATTTACGGAAAATTTTGTGATGCAACAGCTAGTCAATAGATGGCGTAAAGACTTAGGCATTTACTATTTTAAAAAGGAAAATTCTTTAGTGGAAATTGACTTCTTGGTACAAGTTGGCGAAAAAGTTATCCCTATGGAGGTAAAGGCAGAGGAAAACGTTAGAAGCAAGTCACTCAAGACTTTTATCACTAATGAATATCCAGAGAAAAAATTCCGCGGGCTTCGTTGCTCGATGAAAGGTTATATTAACCAGGGATGGATGGAAAACATTCCGCTTTATGCCGTAGGTGGGTTCTTCGATAACATCTAAGGCTGAAGAAACACCTCTTTTATGAAGTTTTCTTAAGTTTATAATCGTGTAAGATGGAATTCCGTGGAGGAGACACTCCCTAAAAAAATGCCTTTGTGACTAATTTGCGGCACATTTTGTATTTTTGGAGAAACGAAAAAATGCGTGAAAGCCTTTATAAATAGAACTTTCACGCATTTTGTATTGTGATTCCGTTGGGACTCGAACCCAAGACCCACGCCTTAGAAGGGCGTTGCTCTAATCCAACTGAGCTACGGAACCGCCATAAACGGCCACAAAGGTACAATTAATAATCTTTATGGCAAAATTTTGAATTGAAACAATAGTTTGTGAGCATTAATCCTTTTATCACTCATGAACATATAACTCCCAACCTAAGTAACTTTCTATTGCCTCTCTTAATATCTCAACGACATCAGAACGCACCATTGCTACATGATGCTCAAATCCGTTCTTACATATAAACTTCATCAAGAGTTGGAGATTATCTACTTGTGTTACGGCAATACAACCATCCATACCGTATGGATCATTAGTAAGTTCACCTTTTCCAAGATAACTTTTAATGCAACCCATATTATCGTCCGTAGAGATACGGAAGTATGTAAACTTACCTTCTGTACATTTACCATATACAGCACCAAATGTGTTTATCTTACCTAGTGTCCGTCCAAGAACGCCTAAAGTACCGAGTTTTAAATCATTGTTGACAAAACTCTTGGGGAAGTTTCCGCAATGTGTGCAAACACATTTATTACGATCCTCAGCGAAGTTGTTATTCCAATCAAGTAGCGCAGATGGCTTTCCTGAAGCTAAACTTAGAGCATACATAGAAACCGCACCAGCTAGATCTGTTTCACAAGCACATGGTATAAGCTTTTCGCTTAACATACTCATGGTAACACAAGCAGCGCAACCATAGTTCTGCTCAAGAGAGTCCCAGCATTGAATAGCTGTAGCATCTATTTCATTTGCAGCAATCCACTCCTCTACTGCTATACCAAATTTAGCTTGAAGTAGTAATTTGTCTTTGTAAGACTCTGGAACTTGTGCATAATGAGAAATCTCTTCCATCTTAGCTTTTAAAGATGAAGCCTCATTGTCAATGCGACGAGCATTAAAGAGAATCTCACTCAAATCAACTGGAACAACAGTTATGCCACTTGCTTGAAGGATTTTCTCACTTGCACGACATGTGTTAAATCCAAGAGGACGTGTTCCTATTTGTCCTAAGCGTGCATGAGTAAGTTTGCGTACAACACGACAAATAGCAGCAAACTTATTTACATCCTCCATGAGTAACTCACTGTGAATTGAGTAAGTATGTAGCGTAGTGTCGGTAAATGGTATACCATACTGATATAGGTTGTTGCAAACCGATATTTTTCCGCAGAAGGCATCACGACGGCTATCAAGATCAACCTTATCATTTTGATCATCACATGCTTGAACAAGTACAGGCACATTTAACTCAGCACGGCTAATGGCATTAATAATTCCAATTTCAAAACCGAAGTTTGGAAGTGAAACGATAATTCCATCTATATCATCGCGATTCTCTCTAAAAAGCATAGCGCATTTCTTTCCATCCTCCACTGTTTCCATGGAACCACCGGTTGGGGTATCGCACTCATCTAGAATCACATAGCCATAACCCGAGGCCTCTAATTTTTCTAGTAACGTCTTGCGTACATCAATAGCTAACTCTGAGTTAAAGTAAGCTCGTGTACCTATTATGATACCAAAGGTCTCTTTCCCTGTTTTCGCTGTTTTTTTCATAGTGTTTTGTATTTGAAATTTATCTGTTTACATTGTTTACGGCTTCTGTCCAACCCGCATAAAGCCTTTCGCGCTCATCTGTATCCATATTTGGAAGAATGCGGTTATCGCTTGTACGCATAGCTGCTACTTCTGAGAAATCTTTCCATCTACCACGTGCTAGACCATTCATTAGCATTGCACCGAGCGCAGAGGCCTCTTCAACATCAGAACGATTAACGCAGGCCGAAAGCATATCGGCTTGGAATTGCATAAGCAGTTTATTCTTTGTGGGGCCACCATCCACACGTAGTTCCCTTAATGTGATTCCAGCTTGTTTTGTCATCACATCAATAAGGTCACGAACTTGATAGGCAATAGCCTCAAGAGCAGCACGACAAACATGTCCCTTACCTGAGGCCAGTGTCATGCCAGAGATTATAGCTTTTGCATGTGGATTCCACCAAGGTGCTCCTAAACCAGCAAAGGCAGGAACTAAATATACTCCACCATTGTCCGGAACACTTAAAGCAAATTGCTCAATCTGAGATGGGCTATCAATTAGTTTAAGGTTGTCAACCATCCATTGTATTGTAGCACCAGTGCAATGAATATTACCTTCAAAGGCATAAAAAACTTTTCCAAGTGCTGCAAATCCAACAGAAGTTACTAGTCCATTAGGAGCCGGAACAACACTCTCACCAATATTGACCATAACCGAAGAACCGGTACCATAGGTTGCTTTACCCATACCAGCCTCAAAACACATTTGTCCGGCAAGTGCACCATGAGAATCGCCAAGTACACCAGCTATTAAAATAGGTTCTTGAAATAGCCCCTCAACCGTAGTTTCTCCAAACATAGAATCGCAAGGCATAGGTTTGGGCAACATAATTCGCGGAATAGTAAATAGCTCAAGAAGTCTATCATCCCAATCTAGAGTATGAATGTTGAAAAGCAAAGTTCTTGAGGCATTCGTATAGTCAGTCATATGCTCCTTACCTAGGGTAAGTTTCCAGATAAGCCATGACTCTATTGTTCCCATAAGGATTTCTCCCTTTTCTGCAGCATCTCTAGCCCCAGGAACATTGTCAAGGATCCATTTAGCTCCTGAGGCAGCGAAATAAGGGTCAATTAACAATCCGCTACGTTCACGTATTAAATCTGTATAACCACGATTTTTTAGGTCCTCACATATTTGAGCACCTCTTTGACATTGCCATACTACTGCATGATATATAGGTTTACCTGTAAAGCGATTCCAAAGAACAACAGTTTCTCTTTGGTTGGTAATAGCTAGAGAATAGCTTATATCTTCTCCTTTTAGAGTTGATACAGCTTGCTTTATGGCTTCAACTGTGTTTAAGTAAATCTCCTCAGCATCATGTTCAACCCAACCGGCTTGTGGGTAGTATTGTTTATGAGCAACATTCTTGCGACAAATTAACCTGCAATGTTCATCAAATATTACTGCTTTTGTTGCAGATGTGCTTTGGTCAATAACTATTATGTAGTTCATAAATTATTGATATTTAAGGTATAAAGAGAAATGGTTAAATAAAAGATTTAGCCGTTTCGTATATTCCATCAGCATCAAGTTTATAATAGCCGAAGATTTCTAGAGGCGTTCCATGAACAGCATTTTCATCCGGAATTCCAAGAATACGCATAGGTACAGGGCATTCTTGAGCAACTATTTCCGCGACTATTGAACCTAGACCTCCAAACATACTATGTTCTTCAACGGTAATAATACGATGAGTCTGCTTAGCGGCACGAACAATAGCTTCCTTATCAATAGGCTTTAGGGTATGCATATCTATAACACGAGTAGAAATTCCCTCTTTAGTTAAGCGCTTACCAGCTTCAAGTGCATGATAAACAGTTTCTCCTGTTGCAATTATAGTTAAGTCACTACCAGAAAGAAGTTCTATAGATTTTCCGATTTCAAAATCTATCTCCTCTGAATCATAAACATCTGGAACTGCATTTCTTCCAACTCTTACATATACGGGATGAGGATAATTGATAAGTGCTTCAACTAGGCATCTTGTTTGATGAGCATCCGATGGAAGTACAACCTGCATTCCCGGAAATGTTCTTAAAACCGCAATATCATGAAGACTATGATGGGTTGCTCCAAGAGCCCCATATGCAACTCCGCCACTTACTCCCAAAATTTTAACCGGTTGATTTGAATAAGCAACGTCTACCTTTACTTGCTCAAGACTACGAGCTACATAAAAACAAGCAGGTCCGCATACAAAGACCTTCTTTCCACAAGAAGCAAGTCCAGAAGAAATTCCAACAGCATCTTGTTCTGCTATACCACACTCAACAAACTGCTCGGGTAGTTGCTTAGCAAAATCACCCAAGGTAACCGAACCACGAGCATCCGTTGTTACTGCTATAATATCTTTATCTTTTTTTCCAAGTTCCACCATCTTATCGGTGAAAGCCTTACGGCAAGGAACACTTTTTATCTCCATAATTAACACTTCTTCTTAAGTTCTTCAATACGATGAGTTATTTCCTCAATTGCACTCTTATATTCTTCTTTAGATGGAACGCCATGATGCCATTTAAGAACATTTTCCATGAACGAAACATGAAATCCTTTGGTTGTGTGAAGTATTATAAGATGTGGCTTAGATGATGTATAATCAATTGTCTCTAGGCAATCAACTATTTCACCTATTTCATTTCCATTTACCTCATGAACATCCCAACCAAGAGCTGTCCAACGTTGATTGATATCCTCAAGTTTCATTACATTTTCGGTAGTATCACTTATCTGAAGACCATTACGATCAATCAATGCTACAAGATTACCTAGTTTGTAATTGCTTCCTGCCATAGCAGCCTCATATATGGACCCTTCGCCTTGTTCTCCATCACCCATTAGCACAAAAGTTCTATAAGGTTTTTTATCCATCTTAGCTGCAATAGCACACCCAACGCCTATGGATAATCCATGGCCTAGGGCACCACTATTAAACTCAATGCCTGGCACTTCGATTGTTGGATGTCCGGCTAGTGGAGAGAGGTAATCCCCATATGTATCTAAAAGCTCTTTTTCAAAAAAGCCTTTAGCCTCAAGGACTGAATATAATGCCTCAACACAATGTCCCTTGCTCATGATAAAACGGTCACGAAGATCCCACTTGGGATTTTTAGGGTCCACATTCATTACTCTAAGATAAAGAGCTGTCAAAGTATTTAAGCAGGAAAGATCCCCACCTATATGCCCTGCTCCTGCCTTATATATTATTTCAATAAGGCGCTTTCTAATTTCCTCGCATCTGAGTGTTAACTCGGGGATGCTTGCTTGATTGTTCATGCTTATTAGCTGATTTTAAATTTAAGGGAAATAACTACTTGTGACAAATTTACACACTTATT
>JAJQAI010000304.1 GCA_021203915.1 Prevotella sp.
GTGCTATACGGCTTGGTCGGCTTAACTTCAATTTTTCCAGGCTTGCCACTCATGTGGTATTCAAGAGCGGCTTCTTTCGTAATTTTTACCATAAGTCGTGATTTTGGTATATAATTTTAAAACGTTGTACTAAAGATTAAGTTACTTGCAAATTTAATGAATCTTTTTTGAAAAAATGTGTCAGTGAAGATTTTCTTTTTTTAAAGTTCAAAAACTTTTTGGAATTGAGAGAATCAATTCTTTCCGAGAAAATTAATTAACCTTTAACCTTTAGGCAAAAAATATTCGTGGTATTAATATACTCTTTCTGAAAGAAAATATTTAGCTTTGCATCTATAATAATCTTCTTATGCGTAATCTAGACAACATAACAGCTTATAGGGAGAATCTAAAGAATAAGATTTTAGATACTTCCATGCTACTTTTCAAAGAAAAGGGTATAAGAGCTGTGAAGATGGATGATATCGCAAAAGAGATGGGAATTTCAAAGCGTACTCTATATGAGATTTATGGCAAAAAGGAAGATCTCTTAACCGAATGTCTTCGTCACCATTCCGATAAGACGATTCAAAAGATTAGCGAATACTCTAAAAAAGAGAAAAATCAAATGAAGATTATTACATTTGCCCTAAGTCTTAAATTAAAAGATCTCACCTCTACTAGTCATCAATATTTGAACGATATTAAAAAATATCCTAAGATTGTTGAGCTTATGCAGCAAGGAAGAAATCTTATTGCAGAAAAATCAGGAGATTTTGTTCAGAGTTGTATTGATCAAGGATATTTCCGCTCTGATGTTAATTACAAGATAGTTAATAGAATTGGTGATGCAGTGATGGACTACATGATGGATAATAAGATTTATCAAGAATACTCTTGGGCTGAAATTTTCGATACTTTTATTCGAATTCACTTAAGTGGATTCTGCACTGAAAAGGGGCGTAAATACCTAAAAAGTATTGTTGACGAGCTCTCTTAAAGCTAGTAGGGGCAAAAGATTTTTTTTTAGCTTAAAGAATTTTCTTTAATCTAAGATATCCTTAACTCAATATATACCAATAAAATACCATTATTTTTTTTAGATGTTATGAAGTTTCAAATTGCATCCGACTTACACCTAGAATTTTCAGAAAATAGCCAGTACTTAAAATACTATCCCATAAAGCCCGTAGGTGATGTTTTACTGCTTGCCGGAGATATTGGTTATCTTGGCGATAATAACTATGTTAAGCATCCATTTTGGGATTGGGCTTCAAAAAACTTTTCCCAAGTGTTTTGTTGTATGGGCAATCATGAATTCTATAAATACTACGACGTAGCAACTCTTAAGGATGGCTACTCGATAGAGATACGCCCCAATGTTCATAGTTATTATAATGGCATTGTTAATTTAGGGGATATAGACATCATCCTTTCAACACTATGGGCTAGGATTTCGCCTGAAGATGCATATGAAACTGAGCACTCAATTAGTGACTTTAGGCGTATACTTTATAATGGTGAAATTATGACTTACTCAAGCTTCAACCTCGAGCATGAACGTTGTCTAAACTTTATTAAGCAATCAGTTGAAAATAGCAAAGCTGCTCATAAAATCGTAGTCACACACCACGTTCCATCATTTAAGATGCAAAATCCAAGGTTCTCCTTTAGCAAAGCCAACGGAGCTTTTTTAGTGGAGCTATCAGATTATATTGAAACAAGTGGCATTGATTATTGGATATTTGGCCATACGCATTTCAATAAGGACGAAATAATAGGTCAAACTCAATGCTTATCCAACCAATTAGGATATGTCTTTGCTTGCGAGCATGCAGATTTCATGCCCGACAAAACTTTTTCTATCGACTAGGTTTGCTGCATTTGATTTTTAGGACGTTATGCATTAATCTTCGCTTTTTTAGGCAAACACACCGCGTTATCTATGGCTATCTAAGGTGGTTTACATAAGGCAAAGACAAACAAACCGAATCCTCTGCCCATTTCCATAAGGAAGTCCCTTATATGCGAGAGGATGGACGCCTCGAGGTCTTTTTCCAGAATTGTGAACGCGCGCGTTCATAATCTCTTCATCTAGGAAATATAGAAAAAATGCACTTCTATCTTGACATTTCACAAATTATACCATAAAACACCATTGCAACAAACAAATTCTACTTATATATAGCATTGATATTCAGTAGCTTAGGCTTGTTGGGAGGACTTAATATTCGTCCTCGCTCGAGAGGAATAATTTTTATCCTATTTTGGTGCAAATACGCTTAACACCTTTAAGTCTTGATCCCGACTAGAGGTTCCTACCATTAAATTGTATTTACCATTTAATGGGTGCATCGTATTAGTATCCCTATCCCACCATTCAAATGAAGAGGTGGGTAAGTCTATAGAAACAGTCTTCTTTTGGCCAGCATTTAATTCAACTCTAGAAAATCCGCGTAAACTTTTTATAGGACCATCCTCATCATCAATGTACTTAAGATATACCTGTATGACCTCTGCCCCATCTTTTTCACCCGTATTTGTTACATCAATACTAACCTTATGAAGTTTTTCATCCCAGCTAAGGTTATCTAGAGAAAATGTTGTGTAACTTAAACCATAACCAAATGGATAAAGCGCTTCACCTTCAAAATATCGATAAGTTCTTCCCTTCATAGAATAATCTTCAAAGGGAGGTAGTTGGCTATCATTTTTATAGAAAGTAACTGGAAGTTTTCCTGCTGGGTTATAATCACCAAAAAGTACATCAGAGAGTGCAGCACCACCCTGTTCTCCCGGATACCATGCTTGAATGATGGCATTGCAGATTTCATTTTCCCTTTCAAGAGCAACAGCACTACCACTACAATTAACTAAAACTATTTTCTTTCCGGCACTGCTTAAAGCTTCCAATAGCTCACGTTGAACCTTTGGAAGTTCAATGCTTGTTCTATCTCCACCATCAAAACCCGGAGCATTAACCTTTGCTTCTTCACGTTCAAGCTCTGGAGTTATTCCACCAACAAATATTATAGTCTCCTTATCTGAAACACGCTGAAGTACTTCATCTATAGTTACGTCTTGATTTCTCGAGAGGTCAAAATTAAGTGTTGCTTCGTCAAGAAGTTGCATATAATCAAACTCAATTAAGTACTTTTTGCCTGCCTTTACTTTTAGGTTTTTCTTTTCCAATTTAAGTTCTTGAGCACGCCAACGATTAACTATTGTATCGCCATTAACAATAAGCCTTACCCCATCATCGGTAGCAAATATTAGCTCTAGGGTTTCATCCCTTTCAGCTAAAAATTCTCCTTTAAATGATGCTGTAAAATTGGTAAGATTAACCCCTGGGGCAAACACTGTATTACCACCATTATCAAATTTTAAAGCACATGTATAATTTTGTTGATAAACAGGCTCACCCTCCATTGATGTATTATTCCAAAAACTTCCCTTCATGCCAAGACTTCCATCTGGGCTAGTAAGTCTATCAAATAAACTTACATTTTCAGTCATTGCTGTATAATCGCATCCTTTGATATATTTTACATCCTGGCCAAGTTTTTCCTTTATTCCCTCAATAGGGGTTACTGAGTGGGTTGGTTGACCATAATATATACCCCAAAGCATAACAGAGTCTGCTGCATTTGGACCCATAACAACAATATCATGGGCATCCTTATTTAAAGGCAAAATACCATCGTTTTTAAGAAGTACCATATCCTCGCAAGCCATCTTAAAAGCAAGTGCTTTATGCTCTTTACAAGCAATTACACTCTCTGGGATTTGCGTCCACTCAACTTCGTCATCCCTATCAAAGTCTCCAAGTTCAAAACGACCTATTAGCAAACGAATAAGACTCTCGTTGATTTTTTCTTCTGAGATTTTACCTTGTTTTACAGCCTCTGTTAACTCTACAAAAGTTGAGCCACATTCAAGGTCTGTTCCACTAATAATAGCTTTAGCTACAGCTGAGGGAGCATCAGGAGAGACTCCATGTCTTCCTTCCATCCAAAAATCACTTATGGCCCCGCAATCACTTACTACAAGACCTTGAAATCCCCACTCATCACGTAATATTTGTTGAAGCAGACGGTTACTACCACAGCAAGGTTCACCCTCAAAGCGTTGATAGGCGCACATAACTTCTTTGACACCGGCATTTACAACAAGCTCTTTAAAGGCAGGAAGGTATGTTTCCCAAAGGTCACGCGTTGGTAGATTTTCAATATCAAATGTGTGGCGTATTTTCTCTGGACCACTATGGACTGCATAATGTTTTGCACAAGCAAAAAGTTTTCTATACTTACTATCCAAAGGTCCTTGAAGACCACGAACTACAGCACTACCCATATGAGCATTCATATAGGGGTCCTCGCCATAGGTTTCCTGTCCTCTACCCCAACGAGGGTCTCTAAATATATTTATATTAGGTGTCCAAAACGATAGCCCCTGATATCTAAAAACGTTACCCTTTTTCCTTTGTAAGGTATTTTTAGCTCTTGCCTCATCACTAATGGCTGTATATATTTGTTCAAGTAATTCATCATCAAAGGATGCTGCCATGCCTATACATGATGGAAATACAGTACATTTTCCATTGCGCCCTACTCCATGAAGAGCCTCACTCCACCATATAAACTGCGGGATTCCGAGCCTTTCAATAGGTTTTGATATATCCATCATAAGGATAGCTTTCTCCTCAAGCGTTAAGCGTGAAGATAAATCTTTAGCACGCTCATAAAATGAAAGACTAGAATCTTGGTATGGTAGTTTTTGTCCGTGGGCAGCAAATGCTACTAAAGAAAATAGCAATAAAAGCGATAATCCTTTTTTCATGGGGTAACTTTATTTTAAAAAAAATGATTGACAACATTTAAAAGGTACGCATTTTGGTTCACGCTCTCGCTTTTAGAATAGTTGTCAACCATAAAGTTTTTAGTTAACTTTCTATTTAACGATAAATTTCTTGCCTTGAGAAATATAAATGCCAGGTTTTAGTGGCTGGCTTACACGGATTCCCTGTATAGTATAAATATTGTCATCGGCGATGATTTTTTCTTTATGCTCAATTTCTTTAATACCAATACTTGTAGGTGTTCCACCTTCTACTTCAGCTTCCATAATGTCAGCAACTATACTATTCATATATACCTCAAGGTAAGTATAACCCTCATCGTTAGTTTCCTTGCCATCATCAGCATTGTTTGGATCTAGACCATTGGCTGTTTCCCATTCATCTGGTATTCCATCGCCATCGGTATCTAGTGGAGCTGGCTCACTTTGTAAGTCTGGCCAAGCAGACCAATCATCACTAGCGTCAGCAGGTTTTAAGTCATCTTGAGAATCTATTAATCCTGGTTTATTAACTATTGAACCTGTATATGTAGCAACGCCATCACGAGTATCGCTTACAATAAGTTCATCTACCCAATCACGATGAAGTGAGCAACCAGCATATTGAAGAACTTTTTCATAGGCATCCTCTGCTGTGTGAGTAGTTACTTCCTCAAAGGCAATAGGAGATGAAAGTTTTATTGTATCCTTTGTCTCTTGAGTATAAGTATAGTCATTATCACTGCTATTTGATAATTGGTTGTATATACCATATGTCCAATTATCATTTGTTACACTTGAATATTTAGTGTTTACATTTCCATCAACATAGAATTTACCCCAAACATGAAGCATAGGTGCAAATGCAGGATATCTCTCAACATATTCCTCAGTTCTAATATCTATCTTGGCTATACGCATTTGATAGTTTTCGCCTCGAGTTTCAGTAGCTGGTCCTACTTTATAGTAGTTATTAACTATATTTACTTTCATACCTTCTCCACCATAACAACCATTACCTGCCCAATTATAAATTACATTATTGCGAAGGTCCATTTGCTCCTTTTCTTGTGTTCCTTGACGAGGTCCAAGACGTGGAGCACGTGAGTCATGATGAGCTAAGAGATTGTGGTGATATGAAGCACCTGCTCCACCCCAATTACCTCCATATCCATGAGCGCCACTTTCGTGACCTGCATTAACTAGGCTCTGCGATACAATGCACCACTGAATAGTCTGGTTAGTATTTCCATAAACTGAAAGACATTCATCTATTGACCAACTAACTGAGCAGTGATCAATTATAATATTTCTTTTATCCATACCACCAAGGCCATCACCTTCGTGATTTGCAACATACTTATTACCTAAGCGGAAACGAATAAAACGAATTATAATATTATTGGCTGATAAGACAAAAGGATAATCGGCAATGCATATACCATCGCCTGGAGCCGTTTGACCTGCAATAGTAATATTTGGATTACTTAATTTCAACTGAGATGTTAGATGTATAGTACCAGAAACATCAAATACAACAGTTCTTGTTCCGGATTTTTGGACGGCATATCTTAGAGTTCCTTCTGTATTTGTATCCTCTAAGGATGTAACATGATACACTGTACCGCCTCTACCTCCTGTTGCTTCACGACCAAAGCCCTCAGCGCCAGGAAAAGCAAGTGTTTGGGCTTTTATTCCAATCGTAGTAAAAAGAGAAATAACTATAAGTAAAACTCGCTTTAAATAACTTTTTTTC
>JAJQAI010000134.1 GCA_021203915.1 Prevotella sp.
ATATTAATATTATCTTCCCCAATATACTGCTCAAGTAGCATCTGAGAAATAGAAATTCCATGTTCCACCTTTAGACGGTCAGAAAGTATCTCATTTTGTTTAAGCTGGACCTGCAGGAGGTCATTACGCATCTTAACACCGGCATTAACAGCTAGGGTAACATCCTTTAAAAGGCGGTTTATCATGCTATCAAGAGAATTAATGGTATTAAGTTTAGACTTTAATACAACAATATCCCAAAAATACTTTTGAGTTGTTAGAATCACTTGGTCAGAGGACTTTCTTTTTTCAAGACGACTTACATCTACGCCAACCTTAGCCAGGCGATTACCATTGAGCAAACGTCCACCTGTATATATGGGTTGAATAGCATTTATCATAGCAATAGTACCATTCTTAAGATATTGAAGAATTGGAATGTCAAAGAGCTTTGCATCTATTGTATAGCGGTTCATCATATACCCACTAGCACTTACATCAATAGATGGAAAGAAGTTGGTAAACATCTCCTTTTTTCTTTCTATTGCTTGACCTTCAGATAAAGCAGCCGACCGAACCCCAATGTTGTTTTCAAGGGCAAGTCTTAGACAATCATCAAGCGTTAAGTTCTTTTCTTGGGCACAAAGACAGCAAGAGAAAAACTCTAAAAGAATAGCTAGGACAAAAATTCTATTTATACACTTCATAAAAAAGTCAATTTTTCTGCGATTTCCAATAAGCAATAGGCAGGACGGTAAGAATAAAAACCATCGTAATTAGTGTACCATAACAAATGATAGCTCCCATAGGTTTCCAAAGTCCAGAGCCTCCCAAAATCATAGGCACCACTCCCATAGAAGCCGCCATAGAGGTAAGGAAGATTGGGTGCATCCTTCTTTTGGCACTCGTTAGGATTGCGGTTTTTAAATCCATACCTTCTTTTTGCCTAAGTTCACCGGCAAAGTCAAACATAATAATAGCATTACGCACTAAAATACCCATAAGCGATATTATGCCTAAAAAGGAGGTTACACCAAAGTCAACTCTTTGTATAAAGACACTCATAACAGTACCAAAGAGTGTTAGCAATAAACTAAACAATAGCAAAAGTGGTAGAGAAATATTCTTGTAATGAGCTAGCAAAAGGAAGAAAATTATCACAACAGCTATTAGAAGAGCTGAGAGGATTTTGGGTAGATTCTCCATATTTGATTCATGCTCTCCACCATAAGATAGCTCAACACCATCGGAAAGTTTAAGCTTTTTAATTTGACTCATAAGATGGGAAGTAACATTAGTGGTGTTTTTCCCTCGCTTTACATCTGCCTTAACAGTAATAGTTGGAATGCCATTTCTATGCCCTATCTGCCCTATGTCATAGCCGTGAGAAATGCTTGCAAAATCCCTTAAAGGAATTGTTCTTAAATTAGCCATAACAGGAATAAGCTCAGAGGAAAGAGAATTAATTGTTGCTGAATCAGCAGAGGTACTCTTTAAACATATGGAGGTTTCATAATCCCCATCCCAAATTGAAGCAACGGGTATTCCCGCTGATGTATACCTAGAGGCTAGATTAAGCTCAAGGGAAGTATTATTTATTCCTATACGGTCTGCCTTTTGTTCATCTAAATCAACAATTGTTGTCATAAGTGGCTCGTTCATATCCGAGCGTACAAGCCATAGGTCAGGTTCAGCTCTCATAAGAAGAATAACTTTTTCTTGAGCTTTTTTCAAGCTATCAAGGTTAAAGCTAGAGAGTCTTACCTCAACGGGGTTCTCATCCGTACCATAAGCTAGCTGTTTAAAACGCACATAGGCTTTAGGGAAAGCATCATGAAGAATGGGTGCATACTCATCAAGCAGTTCAACGGTAGCCTTAACAGAAGTGGTATTAACGATAAACTGCGCATAATTTTCATCTGGAAATTGTGGGGCATACCCCATTTGGAAACGCGGTGAAGAACAGCCCTTAAAAGCAGCTATAGATACCACTCTGGAATCCTTTTTTAATACGCCCTCTATTGAGTCTGCAGTAAGAGATGTTTCTTTTAAAGATGTCCCCGTTGGAAGATATATCTCAATTGCAAACTGGTCACGATCTGCTGTTGGCATAAGACGCAGTGGCAATAGCGGAATCAAAAGACATGCAACGATGATACTTGCTACACCTAAAATAAGGGTTATCCTTGGATGTTTAAAACAACTCTCAATTAACTTATTGTAATTTCTTTGCAGCCAGGAATCAAATGCACCTTTTTTAGATTTCTTTCCTTCTTCTATAGAAGATGCCGGTTTTTTGATAAACCTAAAGAGCAAATATGGTACAATCATCTCTGCCACCATAAGAGAAATTGCTAAAACAATAATTATAGCATAGGGGAAGGCAGATAGGAAGTCCCTAAAAGTACCATCCATGGTAATAAGCAAAGGAAAGAAAGTAATTGATATAGCTAGTGTGGCCGTAACAATACTTTGGAAAAAATGCCTAGCACTGTCCGTTGCAGAGCACCTTGGATCTCTTCCTTGAGAGATTTCCTCCATATAGGCATCAATGATAACTATAGAGTTATCCACTATCATTCCTAAGGTTACAATAAGAGCCGCTAGGGTAACGGTATTAAGTTCTATATTAAAGGCATAGAAGATTCCAAGGGATATAAATATTGTAATTGGAATAGTTGCTGAAGCAACCAATGCAACACGTAGTGGAAGCAATAGAACTACCACTATCATTACAGCAATAATGGCTATTAGTAACTCTTTTAAAAACTCCGTTACACTATCGGCTACAACCTTTGGCTGGTCAGTTATTTTAAATAGTGTAACGCTTTTTGGGAGTGAGGATTCAAATTCTTTTAGAATTTTATTTACCTCATCTCCCATTTGGGTTATGTTCCTACCTTCCTTCATCTCAATTGAAAGAAGCAAGCACTTTACACCATTATTTGTTATTTGGGATGTAAGAGGAGGATATTCACGCTTAACTTTAGCTATATCTTTTAGGCGAACAACCTCACCCGTTGGAGTTGAAAGAACTATTAAATTTTCCACATCTCCCTCGATGTTCATCCCCCCATTTACCTTTATGGGGCTATTGTATCCATTAAGCTTTAAAACACCCGCGGTCGTAGAAAAGCCTTTGGTATACAGTGTAAGAGCAAGTTGCTCAAAAGAAATACCATAATGAGAAAGCCTTTGGGGGTCAACATAAACGTTTATTTGTTCTTGTTGCATACCCTGAAGTTCCATCTTCCCTATCTGCTCTACTTTTCTTAGACGGTCGGTAAGTTCATCAGCTATACTTTTAAGCTCTCTATAAGTTTTTTCCTTACTTTCTATTGTAAGAAGTATTGCACTTGTATTACCAAAGTCATCATTAGCCTCAACGGCTAGGACATCTGAAGGAAGGCTATTTTTAAAATTTGCTAGTCCAAGTTTAAACTTACTCCAAAAAGTATCCTTATCATCAAAATCTGGATTTAATTCCACTTGAATAATCGAGAGCCCATCACGGGAGTAGGACTTTGTTTTTGCCTTATTAACCTCCTTATAACTAAAGATAAACTTCTCAAGTGGACGGGTAAGCTCTTCTTCAACCTCTATAGCACCCTTTCCTGGCATAACGCCAATAACAAGCCCCTGTCTAATGGTAAAGTCAGGGAACTCATTTTTATTCATCTTACCTAAAGAATAGATGCCAAAAGCTATTAAGCAACAAGCAACTAAAATCACTACTGAGTGATTATTAATTGCCCAGCTAACAAAGCCGCCTTGAGATTTAGAATCTTTATTTTCTTGCATCTTATCTTAAAAAAAGGTTATTTTATCACCTTGCAAAGAGCTCCTTCAAAGACTTTCTGAGCCCCATCAGTTATAAGGCTGTCTCCTACAGATAGACCAGAAGAAATGATTACATCCTTACCCCTATTTTCTCCCAAAGTAACATACCGTCTTGTTGCCTTTGAAGAGGTTAAACACCATACAAAACGTTTGTTATCCTCATCAAGCATTACATACTGAGCAGGTATTACAATAGCGTTAATGCCTTTTTGATACATAGGAGTAACATCACATAGCATTCCGGGTAAAAGAACGTGGTTAGGATTAGAAAGCAGTATCCATACATCATAGCTATGAGATATAGGATCTGCGCTCACACTTTTTTCTGAAACTAGCCCCTGAAAAATCTCATCTGGCATGCTAGAGAGTCTTACTGACATCTCCTGGCCTTGACGTATCGAAGAAATCTTAGCCTCTGGAACATTAAACTTAGCCTTTACCTGATTGATATTAACAAGCCTTACTACGGGAACGCCTGGGGCTACCTGCTGACCCACATCAGATAGTTTAGAAGAAATATAGCCGGAAAAAGGTGCTATAAGATGAGTATCTGTTACTCCCTTTTGAGCTATTGATACTTGCGATTGTGCTGCTTTAAAAGCTGAGCGTGCTTGAGAGAGTTTTGTTAGAACATCAACCCACTGTATATCGGGCAGGCTTCCTTCGTCATGAAGCATCTTCATACGATTATATGCATCTTCAGCTTGAGAAAGAGACTCTTTAGCTATATCAGAAGCCGAAAGAGCAGACTCTAGAATATTTGATTGCGTCATACCATCAAGACTGGCTAAGATTTGTCCTTTAGATACCATCTGACCTTCCTTAACATTCATCCCAGAGATAGTGCCCGTGCTACCAAAACTCAAGACTGAAGAGGATACCTCCTCAATAGTAGCACTATAAACATCTCCAAAGACTTCAGTTGAGGACGAAACTTTTTCTATCTTTACGTTAATAGCTTGGGGAGCATCTTTAGCTTGCCTGTTGCCACAAGAAAAGAGCAAACTAATACCAATAGCTATTAAGAAAGCACTTTTTTTTCTCATAAAAAAGCCTTATTTTTAAGTTTGATTATTTGTATTTTTCATCCAGGCCAGAATGTATAGCTTCATAACTTTTTTCCATAAGTTCTTTTAAATTCTCTGGTCCTTGAGATTTTGGATAAATCGGAGTATGTATAGTAAGACTAAGAGCGTGGCGTTTTACAAAAAGATATTTTGAAGTCCTTGGTAAAGCATCAAACGAGCCATTTATAGTAAGAGGAACAACTGGAAGTTGCAGCTCATCGGCTAGAGCGTAAGCTCCACGTTTAAAGGTTCCCATTTTGCCCGTATAGGAACGTGAACCTTCAGGAAAAACTACCAAAGACATACCATCCTTTAGAGTATGGCGAGCCTTTTCATAGGATTTCATAATTGCACTAGGATTTCTACGGTCGACAAATATATGATGGGAAGCTGCACAGGCAAAACCAATAAAAGGCATAGAACGTAGCTGCTGTTTCATCATCCACTTAAAGTTACGACAAAGATGGCCAAAGATTAAAAATATATCCAAAGCTCCTTGGTGATTACTAACAAAGACATATGACTCTTTTTCCTTTAGAAGTTCTCTTCCCTTGACCTTAACCGGAAGTAAAAGAACCTTTAAAACTAAAACGCTCCACCATTTAGCTGGATAGTATCCCCAAAAATGCCCATTACCAATGGCGCAACCAATTGTTGTAGTTAGCGATGTTATTACCGTAAATAAAAGTATTAACGGCAGTGAGATAAAAATTTGGAAAATACGATACATGTACTTCATTTTTCCTTAGTCCTTTGATGGAAGATGAGGATATTTCCTTGTCCACCCATCCCAGCGCAATTTCAAAACACCGAAGAAAGCCTCATTAAATATTCCTCCACTCATCTTTGAGACACCCTCGCGTCGGTTTATAAATATTACTGGTACTTCCTTAATTTTGCAGCCTATTTTGTAGGCGGTATACTTCATCTCTATTTGGAAAGCATAGCCTTTAAAACGGATTTTATCTAGTTCCATAGTCTCAAGAACTTTCCTTTTATAGCACTTAAAGCCTGCTGTAGTATCGTGAATCTTAAAGCGGATTATAGTTCTAACATATAGGGAGGCAAAATAACTCATTAGAACTCTTCCAATAGGCCAATTAACAACGTTAACTCCATTTATATATCTCGAGCCAATAGAAAGATCATACCCTTCTTCTTTACATGCTAAATAAAGACGAGGTAGGTCTTCGGGGTCATGAGAAAAGTCTGCATCCATCTCAAAAATGTACTCATAATCGTGAGCAAGCGCCCATTTAAAGCCAGCTATATAAGCAGTACCAAGCCCTAATTTACCGCTTCTTTCAACGATGAAAAGCATATCCTTAAACTCTTCAGCCATCAGCTTTTTCACAATCCCTGCTGTTCCATCTGGCGAGGCATCGTCAATAACCAAAATATGAAAGCATTTCTCAAGCGAAAAGACTTTTCGAATTATCTTTTCAATATTCTCCTTCTCGTTATAAGTAGGAATAATAACTATGCTATCAGACTCTTTCATAATTGGGCTTTAAAGAAAAAGTGTCTTTTAAAAAAATGTAGGTTGTGCAAAGATAAAAATTTAAGTTAAATAATAAGGAAACTCAATAGCGTTTTTTATCTCCATAAAAAAAGTATGTGGCCCTAGAGGAAAAATCCTTTTTTTTAGGTCACATACTTTTATAG
>JAJQAI010000095.1 GCA_021203915.1 Prevotella sp.
GCTTATAAAAAGTTTGTGAGTTTTTCATCTTGTGATGCTGGATTTTTAGAAGCACTTTTTTTCTTTGCTACAAAATTAGTCTTAATTTTTTTAATTGACAAATTTTTAACTTTATAAAAGGATACAAAAAAAGGAACGTCAACTTGTCTTAAAAGTTAAAAAGTTATCAACGCTCCACTTAATGCATAATTAGAATTTTTTATTCTGCTTCTTCATGTTTTTCAGCCTCATCAATAACGGAATTTATCTCAGAGACTTCATCCTCATCAAACCATGTGCTAAGTTTATCCTTAGCCTTCTGACGAACATCCTCGGGGATATTTCCCCAAACTTTATTCATTACATAAAGAAGTACAGTTAAATCATCAGCTAAACCCGCTATTGGTATAGCATCTGGAATAACATCTAAAGGGCTTATTAGATAACCTAAAGCACCAATGATTATAGCCTTATCTTTAACTGAGACTTGATTGCTTTGAAGGGTATAATAAAGAACAAGCGCTGCAAAAACTAATTTAGATCCCGCGCGCTTGGCTATTCTTGAAATTTTCTCAATAAACTCACTATTGGTGAATTTATTTGAGTACGACATAAAATCAGGTAATTCCATAAGAAGAGTTTAATTCTATTGGTTTTTTCTTGGGTGCAAAAGTAGCGATTTTTTTCCTTCTTTCAAAGGTTTAGGCCTAGTAATGTTTTTTCTTTTTTCAAAGAACAAAATATCTTGACTCAGGATTAGCTATATAAATACCACTAATAGAGGACTGCGGATACATAGCTCCGTTTTCGGTTAACTTTATTCCAAGCTTATCGTAATCAATTAACTTCGATAGTAAGAATATTGTCTTTTGGTCCGGAAGTGATGGATAGCCAACAGCAGGACGGATACCCTTATATAAGCCTTTTTGAATTTCTTTTAAATGTAGGGTTTCCTTTTCATACCCCCATAAGGCTTGACGCACCTTTTGGTGTAGATATTCACTTGCTGCCTCAACAAGGCGGTCTCCCAAGCTTTGCATAAGCAGGGCCTCATATTCTTTACCTTGGATCTTAAGCTCTTCTAATTCTTTAGTAAAAGAGGTTGATACAGTAATAGCAAATACTCCTATATAATCATTATATCCCTTTGGAGCTACAAAATCACAAAGTGATAAACACTCTCCGGTTTCTCCCGCTCGCTCTTGTCTTGGCGTTGGGATTTCAACCTCTATAGTCTCTTTATTTCCATCTATAAACGATTCTTTTTGAACAACTATTGAGGAGCAAGTTCCGTAAGAAGAGAAAAAGCCCACTTGAGCCTTAAGATGATGATGAACTAATAGTTTATCAAGGAGTTTTTCAGCTTCTTTTTTTATATTTTCAGCTTCCTGGGACGCTGAGCGTACCGACCAAAGACGATAAAAGTATCTCCAATTTATAAACTCTCTAACCTCGCTTATACTTATGTTTGGTATCGTTCTTATTCCCTTAAAGGTAGGAGCAGTAATTTTTTGATCATCCCAAGCAGTTTTATGACGTTTATTTATTGCCTCTTTTAAAGTTAATGAGGTATTTTTTTTATGCTCATTTTCCTCACGAAGCCTTTCTTGCTCGCCAAGAAGACATGCTATTACACTTTCACGTTCGGGGCCCAAAAGCTGCGTAGCTAATATCGGGTTTTCTGAGGCATCTTTAACCCTAAAGACAGCTCCGGAATAAAGAGGAGCAATTTTTATAGCCGTATGAAGAGAAGATGTTGTAGCACCTCCTATCATAAGGGGAACACTTACACCGGAGGATTTAAGAGCTTTAGCTACTTCACACATTTCATCAAGCGATGGGGTTATAAGTCCACTTAAGGCAACAATATCAACCTTTTCTTTTATTGCTACCTCTACAATTTTTTCCTTTGGGACCATAACGCCAAGGTCAATAACCTCAAAGTTATTGCAAGCCATAACAACTGAAACGATATCCTTTCCGATATCATGCACATCGCCCTTAACAGTTGCAATTAGGAATTTTCCACGTTTTGGAGCATTTGAAGATGAGTTTTCTTTTTTTATATAAGGAGAAAGAATCTCTACGGAGCGTCGCATTGTTCTAGCTGTTTTTACAACTTGAGGTAAAAACATTTTACCTTGAGAAAATAGCTCACCAACTAGACTCATACCCTTCATCAGTGGTCCAGAAATTATATCCTCCGGTTTTGGATATAGGTTTAAAGCCTTAAGTAAATCTTCCTCTAGGTTATCAGTTGTTCCCTCACGAAGGTAAAGAATCAGTCTTTCTTCAAGGCTAAGGTCTTTAAGCTCCTCTTTATTTTCTTTTCTTTCCTCTTTTTTAAGGCTATAATTTTGAGCCATCTTAATAAGACGGTCCGAAGCATCCTCTTTTTTATAGAGTATTACATCTTCTAACGTCCCAAGCAAATCCTTTGGAATATCTTCATAGGTTAAAGAAGCAGTTGGATTCATAATAGCCATATCAAGCCCCGCCTTAATAGCATAATAAAGAAATACCGAGTGCATGGCTTGACGGATATAGTCGTTACCCCGGAAAGAAAATGATAGATTACTTAGCCCTGCACTTACCTTTGCCTCTGGAAGGTTTTCTTTTATCCATTTGGTCGCCCTAATAAAGTCTAAAGCGTAAGCATCGTGCTCTTTAATGCCCGTAGCAATAGAAAGAACATTTGGATCAAAGATTATATCCTTGGCCAGAAAGCCTATCTTTTCTATAAGCAGATGATAAGCTCTCTTAGCTATTTCTATTTTCCTTTCATATGTTGTTGCTTGACCTTTTTCATCAAAGGCCATAACAACGACTGCAGCGCCAAAGCGTTTTATAATTTTTGCTCGCTCTAAGAAAACTTCTTCCCCTTCTTTTAAGGATATGGAATTAACAATAGCCTTTCCCTGTACTGTTTTAAGGGCTTCAAAAATTACCTCAAAGCGGGAAGAATCTATCATCCAGGGTACGCGAGCAGTTTCTGGGTCTGAGCCAAGAAGAAAAAGGAAATGCCTCATTTTTTCCTTAGCATCTATCATGGCATCATCCATATTAATATCTAAGATCTGAGCCCCATCGCGCACTTGAGCACGTGCTATGGAAAGAGCCTCATCCCAAGCTTCCTCTTTTATTAACCTTAAAAACTTACGGCTTCCGGCCACATTACAACGCTCCCCAACGTTTATAAACAAGCCTTGATAATCAAGCGTTTCAGTGCCTGAAAGAAAGTAGTTTTTCCCCTTATGTGGCTTCCTAAAGCTTTTTGATGAATTTACAACCCCCTCTATAGCCTTAATATGCTCTGGAGTTGTGCCACAACAACCTCCAACAATATTAACAAGACCTTCACTTATAAAGGTTTCAATATTTAAGGCCATGCTTTCTGGCGTTTCATCGTACCTTCCCATAACATCGGGAAGACCAGCGTTAGGATGAGCACTTACATAGCAAGGAGATATTTTAGAGAGTGTTCTTAAAAATGGCAACATCTGTTTAGCTCCAAATGAGCAGTTTATGCCAAGAGAAAAGACATTTGCATATTCCGTTGAGCAAACAAAAGCCTCTAAGGTTTGACCAGAAAGCAGATGCCCCGCAATATCTGCAATAGTTACAGATAGCATTACGGGAAGTGTTTTCCCCGTTATTTCAAATGATTGCCTTGCAGCTTCCAAGGCAGCTTTACAGTTAAGGGTATCAAAAATTGTCTCAATAAGTAGGATATCAACACCACCTTCAATAAGAGAGGTAATCTGCTCTTTAAAAGCCTCCAAAAGTTCATCAAAGGTAACTGCTCTATAGGCTGCATCATCAACGTTTGAAGACATTGAGGCCATCTTACTAGTTGGTCCTACGGAGCCCGCTACAAATCGAGGTTTTTTGGGGGTCTTTTCCGTCATCCTATCAGCCTCAGCTCTAGCTATAAGGGCTGCTTGCTTATTGATTTTTAAAACATAATCCCCTGTATGATATTCAGCTTGAGATATTCGTTGGGAATTAAAGGTATTAGTTGAAATAATATCGGCTCCTGCCTCTAAGTACTTTCTATGGATTTCGCTTATTACTTTAGGACAGGTAAGACTAAGAATATCGTTATTACCCTTAAGAAGGGTTGGAAAAGAAGAAAACTCTTTTCCACGGAAATCCTCTTCACTTAGGCCGTAGCTTTGAATCATCGTTCCTGTAGCCCCATCAAGAATCATCGTTCTTTGGGAAAGAATCTCTTTTAATTTATCCTCAGTTTTAAGACACATCCCTTTAAAAAAGCTAGTAAACTCTTTTTGCTATTTGCTCTACGCTTTGAGAGGCTCCCATAGAATAAAAATGTATACTTGGAACATGGGAAGTTTTAAGTTCTCTTGCTTGGGCTACGCCCCACTCTATACCAAGTGATTTAACGTCATCATCAGTTTTACATAAACGAAATTCTTTGGCTAGCTCCTCTGGAAAATCAATATGGAAAGTCTTAGGAAGCAAAGTCATTTGCGTAAGTGAAGTAAGAGGCTTAAGACCTGGAACGATTGGAACATTAATTCCAACGGAAGAGCATTTTTCAATAAAGTCAAAATACTTTTTATTATCGAAAAACATTTGGGTAACTATGTATTTTGCCCCTGCCTCAACCTTAGCTTTTAAGTGCTCAAGATCAGTAGAAAAGTTCATAGCCTCTTCGTGCTTTTCAGGATAGCCTGCAACCCCAAATGAAAAAGGCTCCTCTAATGCTTCATTAAAAGTACCATCTATCATTAAACCCCGATTAAAGTCCTCTACCTGCTTACAGAGTCCAAGGGCATGAAGATGACCATCTTCTTTTTTTTCAAAATGTTTTTCCCCCAAGGCTGGATCTCCACGCAAAACAAGCAAATCTTTTATTCCCATATAGGATAAGTCTATTAGCTCATTTTCAAGCTCAAACTTTGAATATCCACTACAGATAACATGGGGAACAGTAGCTATGCCATAGCGCATCTTTAGGGCTACAGCAATTGCTGTAGTACCAGGTCGCTTTTGTTGATTATAGCGGTGAAAACTACCATCCTCAGCCTCCCGATACACCACATCTTGACGATGAGTTGTGATATTAACGTAAGATGGATTAAATGGCATAAGCCTATCCATAGTAGAAAAAAGTTGACTTACACTCTTTCCACGAAGTGGCGGTAGTATCTCAAAAGAAAATGCCGTTTGAGGCTTTGAGGCCAAAAATGAAGCTACACTCATGGGGTTAATTCCTTTTTAATTACCTTGTCTTTTAGGGCTCTTAATTAAAAGATAAAAGAGCTATAAAACTATGCAAAGGTATTAAATTTCTAGCAAAATTGCTACCTTTGTGCCCAACAAAGGGCAAAAGGAGAAAAAGGACCTTTTTCCTTAATGTTTAATGGAAATATTTTCTGTTTTTAAAAAAATTTTATGCTCGAAAAAGAAACATATATTCGTCGAAGAGGTGAGTTAAAGAAGCTTCTTTCTGGTGGTATTGTAATATTTTTTGGAAACAATTCTTCACCTGCCAACTACCCTGCTAACGGCTATTTTCCATTCCGACAAGACTCTTCGTTTTTATATTACTTTGGTCTTGATGGCGAAGGATTAGTTGGCGTTATTGACCTTGATGAGGACGTAGAAACTTTGTTTGGAGATGATATTGATATTAATGATATAGTATGGTTTGGAAGCGTTGATAGCATTCGTGATATGGCTACTTCCTCAGGTGTTGATAACTCAGCCCCTATGTCATCCCTTAAGGTTATCTTAACAAGGGCTAAAGAGGAAAAAAGAAAACTTCATTTCCTTCCTCCCTATCGTCATGATACAATGCTACTTATTGAGGACTTACTTGATATTCCTCACACTGAGCAAAAAAAGATGGCCTCTCAAGAGCTTATAAGCGCAATAGTTAAGATGCGCTCTAAAAAAGATGCTGAGGAGGTCATAGAGCTTGAAGATGCTGCTAGTATTGGATATAAAATGCATACGCTAGCAATGAAAATGACTCGTCCAGGACTTACTGAAAGAAGAATAGCAGGCCATGTAAGTGGTATTGCATACTCACTTGGCGCTATGCCTAGCTTCCCCACGATTTTTACCCAACATGGAGAAATCATGCACGGCATTCCAACATGGAACCGCCTAGAAAGTGGACGACTAGTTCTTTGCGATGCAGGAGCAGAAAATAAGAACAATTATTGCTCTGATAACACAAGAACTTTTCCGGTAAATGGAAAATTCACTCTTAAGCAACTTGAAATCTATAAGATAGTAGAAGCCTGCCATGACCACGTACTAGATATTGCTCGTCCGGGGGTTAGATATTTGGATGTCCACCTGGAGATCTGCCGACAAATGAGTGAAAGCCTTAAAGAACTTGGCATTATGAAAGGTGATGTAGCAGAGGCTGTAAAGGCCGGAGCTCATGCTATCTTTATGCCTCATGGACTAGGTCATATGATGGGTCTAGATGTTCACGATATGGAAGGCTTAGGACAAGAAAATGTTGGTTTTGATGCTGAAACCTCACCTAG
>JAJQAI010000021.1 GCA_021203915.1 Prevotella sp.
GTTTTACATACAAAAAATTGATTAATTTTGCGCGTATTCTTTTTATTGACTGCAACAAAATTCTTTTTTCATATGTATAGAACAAATACGTGCGGTGAACTTAGACTTTCTGATAAAGGTAAAAGTGTTACTCTTTCTGGATGGGTTCAACGCTCTAGAAGAATGGGTGGAATGACATTCATTGATTTACGTGACCGATACGGCATCACACAACTAGTATTTTCTGAGGCCATTGATAGTGAACTCTGCGCTCAAGCTAATAAGTTAGGACGAGAATTTTGTATTCAAATCGAGGGTAAGGTAAATGAACGCCAGAGTAAGAACATGGGAATTCCAACAGGAGAGATAGAAATTATAGTTTCCCGTTTAAATATTTTAGGACCAAGTCAAACTCCACCATTTACAATTGAAGATAATACCGATGGTGGTGATGATCTAAGAATGAAATATAGATATCTTGACCTACGTCGTCCATCAGTTAGAGCTAATATTGAACTGCGTCATCGTATGACAATTTTAATACGTAACTTTTTAGACTCTAGAAATTTTATTGAGGTTGAAACACCTATTTTGATTGGAAGTACACCAGAAGGCGCACGTGACTTTGTCGTACCATCAAGAATGAATCCGGGTCAATTTTATGCTTTACCCCAAAGTCCACAAACCTTAAAACAACTTTTAATGGTGAGTGGCTTTGATCGTTATTTCCAAATAGCAAAATGTTTCCGCGATGAAGACCTTCGTGCAGATAGACAACCCGAGTTTACACAAATAGACTGTGAGATGTCCTTTGTTGACCAAGAGGATGTTATTGAAATATTTGAGCAAATGGCTCGCTTTTTATTTAAGGAAATACGTGGCGTTAACTTACCTGAAAAACTTCCTCAATTAACATGGCATGAGGCTATGCGTCGCTATGGAAGTGATAAGCCCGATATTCGTTTTGGTATGGAGTTTATTGAGCTTATGGATGTACTTAAAGGAACAGGTGAGTTTTCTATCTTTAATGATGCTAGGTATATCGGTGGAATTTGTGTTCCTTCTTGTGCTGAATATACTCGTAAACAACTAGATCAACTTACAGATTTTGTTAAACGTCCGCAAGTTGGAGCTAAGGGATTAGTATGGGTTAAGTTTAACCAAGATGGTACCGTCAAAAGTAGTATAGATAAATTCTATGATAGTAAAGTCTTTGAAAATTTAAAGACCTTCACAAAAGCTAATGATGGTGACCTGCTACTAATATTAAGTGGAGATAATGCCAATAAGACTAGAGTTCAACTTTCTACACTTCGTCTTGAGATGGGTGAAAGATTAGGACTTAGGAAAAAAGATGAATTCCAGTGTCTATGGATAATTGATTTTCCACTTTTTGAGTGGAGTGATGAAGAAGGGCGCCTAATGTCAACTCATCATCCATTTACTATGCCTAATCCAGACGATATTCCCCTGCTTGAAAGTGAGCCTGAAAAGGTACGTGCAAAAGCTTATGATTTTGTATGTAATGGCGTTGAACTTGGCGGAGGTAGTCTTCGTATTCACGATGGGGCTTTACAAGAAAAGATGTTTAAAATTTTAGGTTTTACTCCTGAGCGTGCTATGGCGCAGTTTGGTTTCTTAATCAATGCTTTTAAGTATGGTGCCCCACCCCACGCAGGACTTGCTTTTGGACTTGATAGATTTGTTTCAATTATGGCCGGTCTTGATAGTATTCGTGACTGCATTGCATTCCCAAAAAATAATAGCGGAAGAGATGTTATGCTTGACGCTCCAGCCGAAATTGACCAAAAACAACTAGATGAATTGTGCCTAAAAGTTGACATAAGTCAATAAAATCGCTATTTTGCTTTACAAATCGTCAAAAAGGGTGTTTTATTTATACAAAAAAAGTCAATCGTAAAAATAAATAATTTAAATTTGCACCCGGTTTTGAAAAGAATCGTTATTCGAGAGAATTCGGTTCATTTATAATTTTCATTTTATGGCTGAGAAGAAAGTAACAGTAAAGAAGGCTGTAGCTCCTAAGGCTACTACAGCTAAGAAGGCAGCTCCAAAGAAAACAGCTGCAAAGAAGGTAGTCTTCGAGATTAATGCGGAGACAGTTGGTTTTAAGGCAGGAGATGTTTACAATGCTCTTAATGCATCTGAGAAGGCTCTTAGCATAGCTGAAATTGCTAAGGCTGCTAAAATTTCCGAAGGAGAAACCTTACTTGGTATTGGTTGGCTCTTCAAAGAGGGAAAGATTAAGTCTGAGGATAACAAGGTTACATTGGCTTAATCCAAAGAAAGGATATTAAAAAGGGCTGGTAAATAATCCTTACCGGTCCTTTTTCATTTTTTTACTATGAAATACGCAAAAGAGATTTTAGAAATACTTTATGAGGCTGGCTATGAGGGTTTAAAAATAAACAAAATATCTCGCCACGTCTTCAACAACCATAATAATTTTTTTGAATCCATCTCTATGGACAAAGTCCATACCTCAGTTGGTAATTTTTTGCGTAAAGAGGTTTCTAAAAGAGATTCTATTGTAGAAAAAGCTTCAAAAAGCGGATATTACCGCATCAAATCAACAATTCTTCCTAGCAAATTTCAGTTATATATAGACGGCCTATAACTAGGCTATAAAAAAGTAAAGGTTATTCTTTTTTAGGTGATAAAAAATCTTTACCTTTAATGCCGAAATAAAGTCTTCATATTTACTAATTAAAGACGAAAAATCTATTTTTTTATGAAAAGAAGATATTTATTAGGCTTTGACGTAGGTAGCTCTTCGGTTAAAACTTCCCTTGTTGATGCAGATTCTGGCCAAATGGTTTCTACGGCTTTTTGTCCCGAAAAAGAAGCACCAATTATTGCCAAAGAAGCAGGATGGGCTGAACAAGACCCTCAAATGTGGTGGGAAAATTTGCGCCTAAGTTTAAAGCAGGTTCTTCTTCAAAGTGGCGCGAATAAAGATGACATCCTCTCGATTGGAATTTCTTATCAAATGCATGGGCTTGTATGTGTAGATAAGAATTTAGAAGTTCTTCGCCCTGCAATAATTTGGTGTGATTCAAGAGCGGTTAAATATGGAGAAAAAGCTTTTAAGGACTTAGGTTCAGATCTTTGCTTAGAACACCTTCTAAATTCTCCTGGAAACTTTACCTGTTCAAAGCTAGCTTGGGTAAAAGAAAACGAGCCAGAGGTTTTCGAAAAGATATATAAGATAATGCTTCCCGGCGATTATATCGCAATGAGACTAAGCGGGGAAGTTGCTACAACTATTAGTGGTCTAAGTGAGGGCATGCTTTGGGATTTTAAAGACAAAAAACCAGCTAAATTTCTTTTGGATTATTTCGGTTTCCCAGAAGATGTTCTACCCCCTATTGTTCCAACATTTTCTCTTCAAGCTGTTCTTTGTGCTCAAGCTGCAGAGGAACTTGGATTAAAGAAAGGAACACCAATTAGTTATCGAGCCGGTGACCAGCCCAACAACGCTCTAAGTCTTAATGTTTTTAATCCTGGAGAAATAGCTTCAACAGCTGGTACTTCTGGTGTTGTCTATGGAGTCTTGGGTGAGGTTAACTATGACAAAAAAAGTAGAGTTAACACCTTCGCTCATGTAAACTACACTAAAGACTTAGACCGACTTGGCGTTCTTCTTTGCATTAATGGTACTGGTATACTTAATGCATGGGCTAAACGTTGTGTTGCCCCAGAAGGAATTTCTTATCCTGAGATGAACGACCTTTCTGCCACCGTTCCTGTTGGTAGCGAGGGTGTTACTATAATACCATTTGGTAATGGTTCAGAGCGCGTAATTGGGAACGTTGAAACCGGATGCTTAATTCATGGGATAAACTTTAACTCCCACTCAAAGGCTCACATTCTAAGAGCTGCTCAAGAAGGAATTGTTTTTAGTTTCTGCTATGGAATGGAAATTATGCGCTTCATGGGTATGGACATAAATACTATTCACGCCGGCAGAGCCAATATGTTCCTAAGTCCACTTTTTAGAGAGGCTCTTTCAACAGTTAGTGGTTCAACAATTGAGCTATATGAAACAGATGGTAGCTTGGGGGCAGCAAAGGGTGCCGGAATTGGCTGTGGACTGTATAAAGATAATACCGAGGCTTTCTCAACGCTAAAAAAACTTTCCATTATTGAGCCAAACTTAAAAGTGCAAGAAGCCTATCTTACGGCATATGAGAGATGGAAGGAAATTTTAATGCAAGA
Source organism: Prevotella sp. (assembly GCA_021203915.1). Lineage (GTDB taxonomy): Bacteria > Bacteroidota > Bacteroidia > Bacteroidales > Bacteroidaceae > Prevotella. The sequence continues at coordinate 4,219 of JAJQAI010000021.1, forward strand.
AGTTGGGTTCGCTCAAAAGAAAAATTAATTTTTAAGTTCAAATAAAAAAAAGTTATAATTTATGGCAAAAGAGTATTTTCCACAAATTGGAAAAATTAGGTTCGAAGGAACCTCAAGCACTAATCCGTTGGCTTTTCACTATTATGATGCCAACAAAGTGATAATGGGCAAACCAATGAAAGATTGGCTTAGGTTTGCTATGGCATGGTGGCACACACTTGGACCAGCTAGTGGCGATCAGTTTGGTGGTGGCACTCGCACTTATTCATGGGATGAAAAACAAGATGCCATTGAGCGCGCTAAGGATAAGATGGATGCGGGCTTTGAAATTATGGATAAGCTTGGCATAGAATTTTTCTGCTTCCATGATGTTGACTTAGTTGATGAGGGTGGAACTATCGAGGAGTATGAAAAAAGGATGTCCCTAATTACAGACTACGCCTTAGAGAAAATGAAGGACACTAACATTAAACTACTTTGGGGTACAGCCAATGTCTTCGGTCACAAACGTTACATGAATGGTGCTGCAACAAATCCTGATTTTGATGTGGTTGCTCGAGCTGCAGTTCAGATAAAAACTGCCATTGACTCAACAATAAAACTTGGCGGACAAAATTATGTGTTCTGGGGTGGCCGTGAGGGTTATATGAGCCTTCTAAACACTCAGATGTCAAGAGAGAAAAACCATTTGGCCTCTATGCTTAGGGCTGCTCGTGACTATGCACGTTCAAAAGGTTTTAAGGGAACATTCCTAATCGAGCCAAAACCTATGGAGCCAACAAAACATCAGTATGATGTAGACACAGAAACTGTTATTGGTTTCATTCGTCAAAATGGTCTTGAAAAGGACTTTAAAGTAAATATCGAGGTTAACCATGCCACACTTGCTGGTCATACCTTTGAACATGAACTTGCAGTTGCTGTTGACAATGGTATGCTTGGTAGCATCGATGCTAATCGTGGTGATTATCAAAATGGATGGGATACGGATCAATTCCCTATTGACAATTGGGAGCTAACACAGGCTATGATGCAAATAATTCGTGCCGGTGGCTTAGGTACTGGGGGTTCTAACTTTGATGCTAAACTACGTAGAACATCCACCGATCCTGAGGATATCTTTATTGCTCACATTAGTGGTATGGATGCTATGGCACGTGCACTTGAAAATGCTGCTGCCATAATTGAAAAATCACCTATTCCAAATATGGTGAAGCAGCGTTATTCTTCCTTTGATTCTGGTAAGGGAAAGGATTTCGAGGATGGCAAACTAACGCTTGAAGATCTTGTCGCTCATGCTAAGACCATAGGTGAGCCAAAGCAAACCTCTGCAAAGCAGGAACTCTATGAGACAATTGCCAATTGGTATTGCAAATAAAAGTTCCAACTATATATTACTTCAAGAGGGCATGCCAAAAGAAAAAAATGGTATGCCCTCTTAAAGTTTAAACTATTTTTTTTTAATCCTTAGAACATAAAGTCAACGGGATGTTGACCTTTAAGAAATTCCTCGGCTTTTCGCAGGTCCTCTGGAGTATCTATTCCAATTGTCTCAATAGATGAAAGTCCAACCTTGATTTTATATCCATATTGTAACCAACGAAGTTGCTCTAGGCTCTCAGTAACCTCTAAGACTGTTTGAGGCAATTTGGTTATTTCTTCTAAGACTTCACGGCGGTATGCATATAGTCCAACGTGTTTTACAAAATTGAAACTACCTAGCCATTCCGTTTTTTCCTTGCCTCTTACAAATGGTATTACACTACGGCTAAAATACATTGCAAATCCATTGTTATCATAAACCACTTTTGGAATGTTTGGGTTTTCTAAATCTTCTATAGAATCATCTCCGGTAAATGGTTTTCCAAGCGTAGCTATCATTGTCTGAGGATCTTCAAAGCACTCACATACTGTACCTATTTGTGATTTATGAATAAATGGCTCATCACCTTGAATATTTATAGCCACATCATAACCAAGGTGCAAATTTTTTAAAGCTTCGGCCACACGATCTGTACCTGATTTGTGGTATGGTGAGGTCATTATAGCAAATCCTCCAAAGTCATTTACGGCATTAAGTATCCTTTCATCATCAGTTGCAACGTAAACATCTTTAAGAACGTCTGCAACCTGTTCGTAAACCCTTTGAATCACAGTCTTTCCTCCTAACATTGCAAGTGGTTTTCCTGGAAAACGCGTTGAGGAATAACGTGCTGGAATAATTCCTACGAATTTCATTTTTAGTGTGTTTT
>JAJQAI010000077.1 GCA_021203915.1 Prevotella sp.
TTTATCAAACGGGAGAATTTGGGCCTATTTACTTTATCTATTATAACCATGGTTTTAATAAAGAAAACACCAATTTCCCATATTATACAGAATCTAAGGATAAGGCTTTCATAAAGGCTTGTGAGGAAATTTTATCTGACCCAATGTTTAGAATGCAGTGGGCAGAGGAGGCTGACCGTGATGATGACATACTTCCGCTTAAAACACCATATAAAGCTTTTTCGGGATACACCTTAGACGATGGAAGAAAAGTGGGACTTTGGAAACATGCTCTAACAAGCATTAGCAGTGATGGAGGAAACACTTGGAAAACCCCCGTTAATAGGGCTCATGGCTTTGTTAATTCCAATGCTAAAATTTGGGGGCAACGCCTAAAGGATAACTCCTTTGCAACAGTATACAACCCAGCAGAATATCGTTGGCCACTAGCTATATCCCTAAGTTCTGATGGTTTAGATTACACTACACTTAATTTAGTCAGTGGAGATGTTACTCCAGAGCGTCATTGGGGACTTTACAAAAGTTATGGTCCACAATATACTCGTGGTATAATAGAGGGTAATGGTACACCGCCCGATGGTAATCTTTGGGTTACCTATAGCATGAATAAGGAAGATATATGGGTGGCAAGGGTTCCTGTTCCGGTTAGGTTAAAGTCAACAGAGCACGCTTTGGAAGACTTTAGTAAGTACGAAAAACTTTCCCAAATGGAAGATTGGAACTTACGTACTTCCCTATGGGCTAAAGTGGAGTTAGAAAAAGAGTGGCTCCATCTTAGTGATAAAGACCCATATGATTATGCAACAGCCGAAAGAGTAATCCCTCAAACAAAGGAACTTACTGTTGACGTTGATGTTATGGCAGCCCAAAATGATTATGGACAGCTAAACATAGAATTCTTAGATGAAGAAGGCAATATGTGCTCCCGCATTGTTGTTGATTCTACTGCAACTTTCAAAGTTAAGGGAGGTGCTAGATATGGCACTTTACTAAAGAATTATGAGCCTCAACGAAAGTATCACCTTACAGCAGAACTCTCCTGTGATGGTCATGTAGGTACTTATTATATTGATGGAAAGAAGGTAACCTCAAGGATGTTTGATACTCCTGTAAAACATATTACTCGTATAGTTTTCCGTACGGGAGATTTGTTTGAAAAGCCAGATATTGAGACGCCTGCTGACCAAACTGAGGATATGCCCAGAGCTGATGAAGAGGATAAGCTTGCTAATTTCTACATTTCGTCCCTTAGAACATCTTCAAAGGATGCTGATTCAGAAGCTGCACTACTTTCATATGATGATTATGCCCACTACGCAGAGTACTTCAACTCTATGGAGGATGAAAATATAGTAACTGACATACCAAATTCTCAGTCCTCCGAGTGGATGAGTAAGAATATTCCTTTATTTGACTGCCCAAATAAAGATTTTGAGCAGATGTATTACTATCGCTGGTGGTCCTTGCGTAAACATATATCTAAAACTCCCGTTGGGTATGCCATGACAGAGTTCTTAGTTCCTCGCTCTTATGCTGACAAATACAATCTTATAGCCTGTGCTATAGGTCATCATGTAATGGAAACGCGATGGCTGAGAGATACTACCTATATATCTCAGATTTTAAATACTTGGTATCATGGTAATGATGGCGGGGCAATGAAGAAAATGGAAAGGTTTAGCTCTTGGAATCCCGCTGCTGTATATGAGGCCTATAAGGTAATAGGTGATACAGCCTTCTTACTTAATCTAAAGCCATCCTTAGAGGAAGAATATGCGCGTTGGAAAGGCTCTAACATGCTTGAATCGGGACTATATTGGCAAGGTGATGTGCAAGATGGAATGGAAGAAAGTATTAGCGGAGGAAGAAAGAAACAATATGCTCGACCTACGATTAATTCCTATATGTATGGTGATGCTCTTGCCTTAGCCAAAATGTGTGAGTTAGCAGGTCAAAAGGATGAAGCCTTAAAATATAATCGTGATGCCGAAAGCTTAAAGTCTTTAATTCAGAGTAAGCTTTGGAATAAAGATGAAAGCTTCTTTGAGACCCTTCGGGGGGACACTCTAGCTAGTGTGCGTGAAGCTATTGGATATATCCCATGGTACTTTGATCTACCCGATAAGGGAAAGTATGATAAAGCATGGGAGCAGGTTGAAGATGAAGAAGGATTTTTGGCTCCCTTTGGTCTTACAACCGCTGAAAGACGGCATCCAGAGTTCCGCACTCATGGAACAGGAACTTGTGAGTGGGATGGTGCAATTTGGCCGTTTGCTACAAGCCAAACCTTAACAGCGATGGCTAACTATATTAATGACTATCCAAATGCAATAGTTGCTGACACAACATTCTTCAAACAAATGACGCTATATGTTGAAAGTCAACACAAGCGTGGTAGGCCATATATTGGAGAATACTTAGATGAAACTACAGGAGCATGGCTTATGGGAGATAAGGAGCGCAGTCGTTATTATAATCACTCCACGTTCTGCGATTTAATAATTTCTGCTCTAGTTGGTCTTCGCCCACAAGAAGATGGTAGTATTGTTGTAAATCCGATTCTGCCAAAAGATGTTTGGTCTTACTTCTGTCTTGATGCTATAAACTATCATGGTAAAGCTCTTACCATCATATACGATAAAGATGGTAATAAGTACCATCAAGGAAAAGGGTTTATGTTGCTTGTTAATGGTAAACAAGTAGCCTTAAGAGATGATTTAGGAAAATTGACATATAAGGAAGATAAGAAATGAAAAAATTAATATTATTGCCTGTGTTGTTGTTAGTTACGACATTTACCTATTCTCAAACTTTCGAAGATAAGTATTCAAGGCCACTTAGCGAGGCTCTTTCCCTGGTTGAAAAAAGGTTTAAAGTAAGGCTTAAATACGAGGTGGATACCGTAGGTTTGATTCTTAACTATGCTGACTTTAGGGTTAGACCTTATTCTATTGATGAGACACTTGTAAATATGCTTTCTCCATTTGATATGAAGGCAACCTCTCAAGGAGATACCCTTTATAAGATAAAGTATTATGAGTACCCAAGAAGAGTTGTCTCAGATGGAGAAAAACTTATTCCATATTTAGAATCTCTTTATGATAGTAAAGAGGCTTGGGAAGCTCGACGAGATACTCTTCGACGAGAAGTTCGTGAGCGTCTTGGTATAGATCCATTTCTAGAAAAGTGTTCTAAAGAGAAACCAGAATTAACACCCATAAGGGAGTTTGATGGTTATACCGTGCAGAACTTCCGCATGAAAACCGTTAATGGACATACTGTATGTGGTTCAATCTATGCTCCAAAGACAAAAGGTAAGCATCCTCTTATAATATGCCCTAACGGACATTTTGAAAACGGACGTTATGGAGAAGTTCAGCAACAGCGCCTTGGAACCTTAGCTCGTATGGGTGCTATTTGTGTTGATTACGACCTTTGGGGTTGGGGTGAATCTGAAGATGAAGTAGGACTTGCGGCCCATCGTACACCAGAGGCTCACGTTATGCAGGCTCTAAATGGTATAAGGATTCTTGATTGGATGATAGAGCGCGATGATGTGGATAAGACTAGAGTCGCCGCTAATGGTGGAAGTGGCGGTGGAACTCAAGTTGTTCTTCTTACCGCTTTGGATGATAGGTATACTGCTGCCAACCCAGTGGTAAGTATGTCCTCATGGTTTGATGGAGGTTGTCCTTGTGAGAGCGGAATGCCAATACAACTCTCCGGTGGTGGAACCTGCAATCCAGAAATTGCTGCAATGTTTGCACCTCGTCCTATGATGATTGTAAGTGATGGTGGTGATTGGACAAGCTCAACGCCATGGTTAGAGTATCCTTTTATAAGGAGAATATATAATTTTTATGAGCAACCCGAGAACTTAAGGAATATTCATCTTACAAATGAGGTTCATGACTTTGGTCCAAATAAGCGTCGGGCAGTGTACATATTTTTTATAGATACTTTTGGTCTTGATGCTACTATGCTTGACGAAGATAAAGTCACCATAGAGACCGAAGATGCCTTAAGGTTTAGCCCAAGAAAAAAATGAGAGCAAAAATTTTAACCCTAGCCCTAGTTTTTAGCCTTTCATCTTTAGCTGAAGAAGCGGCCAAAGATGAAAACAATCATATCCTTTGGTATGATGCTCCTGCTTCAATGTGGACCGAAGCAATACCAATTGCCAATGGAAGACTTGCAGCAATGATTTATGCATCTGTTGCCGTTGATCGTTTGCAACTTAATGAGGAGACACTTTGGGCAGGAAGACCAAATAATAATGCTAATCCAGAAGCTAGAGAATATCTCCCTATAATAAGGGACTTAGTTTGGCAGGGTAAATATAAGGAAGCCCAGGACATGGCTACGGCTCATGTACAGTCCAATACAAATCATGGTATGCCTTTTGAGCCATTTGGAGATCTTTATATAAGCTTCCCCTCTCAGGAAGGCTTTTCTAATTACTATAGAGAATTAAGTCTTGACTCTGCACGTTCAGTTACCCGATATACTCTTGATGGGGTAACTTTTTCAAGAGAGTATATTGCCTCACTTTCTGATAATGTTATCACTATAAATCTAACTGCAACCTCTCCTGGAAAGATAACCTGCAACGCTTTTATGACATCACCTCAGCAAGACGTTAGTATTTATTCAGAAGATGATGAGATAGTCCTTAGTGGTATTAGTGGCTCTCATGAGGGTCTAAAAGGAAAGGTAACCTTTACAGGTCGTGCTACAGCAAAAATTAAGGGTGGCACTATGGTAAGTCAAAATGGTGTTATAGAGATAAAAAATGCTGACCAAGCTACTATTTACTTAACCATTGCGACAAATTTCAAACACTATGACGATATAAGTGCTAATGATACGATACTCTCTAAAGAAACGCTCTCTAGTGCTATAAAGACTAGTTATAAAGATATGAGAGATGAGCATATTAGTCGTTATAGAAAACTTTTCTCCCGTGTTAAACTTAATTTAGGAAAAGATGAATATCCTTTTCTTACTACAGATAAAAGGGTAGAAGAGTTCTCATCCCACGAGGATTTGCATCTTGTTGAAACCTATTTCCAATTCGGTCGTTATCTTCTTATTTGTACATCACAACCCGGCACTCAGCCTCCAACACTTCAAGGCCTTTGGAATGATAAGATGTTACCTTCTTGGGATAGCAAATATACGTGTAATATAAACTTAGAGATGAATTATTGGCCCTCAGAGGTGACAAATCTTTCGGAACTTACTGACCCACTTTTTTCTTTAATAAAGGATGTTAGCCAAACTGGTCACTCTTCTGCTGATATTATGTATGGAGCCGATGGATGGGTACTACACCATAACACTGATCTATGGCGTGTAACAGGAGCTATAGATAAAGCTCCTTCGGGTCTTTGGCCAACCGGTGGTGCATGGATGTGTCAACACCTATGGGAACATTACCTATATACTGGCGATGAGAGTTTCTTAGAAGAAGTATATCCTATTATGAAATCTTCGGCACGTTTCTTTAACCAAATAATGGTTCAAGACCCTAGCCGTACCTATTGGCTGATATGCCCAAGTCTTTCTCCCGAGAATGAGCACCTTCATGGAGCTTCTACTGCAGCGGGAGTGACAATGGATAATGAACTGCTTTTTGACTTATTCAATCATGTTTTCCAAGCTTCTAAAATTTTGGGCAAAACTTCATCTGATAAACCCCTCTTAGATAGCCTTAAAACAAAGCTTGATGCTTTAGTACCCCTTCAGACGGGACGTTGGGGACAGCTTCAAGAGTGGATGGACGACTGGGATAATCCAGAGGATGACCATCGTCACCTATCCCACCTTTATGCTCTTTATCCAAGTAATCAAATATCACCATATCGTACACCAGAACTTACTCAGGCAGCTCGCACCTCGCTTATTCACCGTGGTGACCCCTCAACGGGTTGGAGTATGGGTTGGAAAGTATGCCTATGGTCTCGTTTGCTAGATGGTAATCATGCTTATAAACTAATTGGGGATCAGCTCACGCTTGTACGTTCTCAGCCTAAGATGGGAGGAACATACGCTAACCTTTTCGATGCTCATCCACCATTCCAGATAGATGGTAATTTTGGATGTTCAGCAGGTATTGCTGAGATGTTACTTCAAAGCCATGATGGATTTCTTTACCTGCTTCCAGCTCTTCCTGATGCATGGGCTAAAGGAGAGGTTAGTGGACTAAAGGCTCGTGGAGGCTTTGAGGTAAGTATTTCCTGGGAAAATGGTAAATTGCTTAATGCTGAGGTTTATTCTTCCTTAGGAGGTAATCTGCGTATTCGTTCAAAAGTGCCCTTGGAAGGAAAGAACTTAAAACAGGCAAAGGGTGATAACCCTAATCCGCTATATGGTACCCCTCAAAACATTAAAAAGAAGATAAATTATCCAGAGGCTCTTGAGGAAATGCCCTCTCTAGAAGAAACATATCTTTATGA
>JAJQAI010000250.1 GCA_021203915.1 Prevotella sp.
ATTGTATATCCCCCTTAATTTAATCCTCTTAATTTAGCATAAGGCACATAAAAGCGTCTTCCTCTTGGAAGATTAATTGAGCAAGTTCTCCTATGGTAAGGTGTAGAAATTCTTCACCAGGAGAGTTTGTTTGTCTTACTTTTCCATCTTTAATTAGGTAGAAAGAGTTATTCATAGGTATGTCCTTATCATCACTTACTCTTATGGCCATTGTTTTCTTAGGATGTGTTTCAGCATAAACCTCAAGAGCACGTGTAGCATTTATTACTCTTAGCATCGCTTGAATACTTTTAGTGGGTTCCCCGTAGGAATCCCCTGCCAAAAGTATATCCTCTTTAACAATGTCATATTGACTTTCATCATGCAGAATAATACACTTTTTTGAGCGCTGAAAACAATCAAATTCTTCAAAGGTAGTCTTTGTAGGATTTAAGGGTGAGGCCCCACATGTTATAACTTTTGAATATCCTTTTCTTAAGTACCACTCTTGAAGCCACTCTTCGGCAGGTATGAGCGTAGAGAAGACATCTCCTCGATAGAATGCTGAAAGATGAGCGTTTTTTAAAAGATTACCACCAATGCCCTGTCCTCTATATTGAGCAAGAGTGCTTACCCCACTTACGTATGAAGTGTTAACCTGTTTCCCATGGTAAAGCATAGAGTAAGGAAGGATTTGTAAAGATGCTATAACCTTACCACCTGCTTGACTGTAAATGTTATATTCGGGCTTATATATGCGTGAAAAATAAAGGTCAATAAACCACTCGGGGTCTTTAAATACCTCACGCCATATTTTTTTTGTTTCTTGTCTTATACGTTCTTGGCCTCCAAGAAAAATGAGTGGATTTTTTTCTATAATATTACATTTTTCAAGAAGCTTTTCTGGTCGATAAGAGAGTTTTGCACGTCTAAGCCCCTCATCTCCCAAGTCTTCCTCTCTATTTATAAAAGTATATTCCTCTGGAATATGTTTACAGAATTCTTGGTTTATAATATTGAATGCCCCAGGATAACTTATGTCTGCCTTTTCTACACAAACATCAAAGGTGTTTTGATTTATAGGGCAACCATAGCTAAAGGCAATAAGTTTTTCATCAACGAAGATGGCTCCACCTAAAAAGCCGAGCTTTTCCCATCTATTAAAAGCTCTTTTCATTGAGCGAAGTTCCCATAAAAGGTTTTCTTCTTCTTCAGGGCTACCTTCTAGGGCTTGAAGTTTCCATAGTCGTGCTAGTTCATGGCATTGGGGAATTATTTGGGGAGTTAGTTCTTTGTATTTATATTGTGGGAAAAGACTTTTAAATTTGTTTACGTGGTTTCGTTTGCTTTGCAGTTTCTTTCCAGCCAAACTTACGAGTTTTTCTCGAAGATAAATGTAATCTTGACGGTCACGATTTAAGCAAAATAAAAAAGTATCGGGAAAATTCTTTTCTAATATATCCTCTAGATAGTCTTTAACTGTGAGCATACTGAACCTTTGTCCCATTAAGGCAGAGTCTTCTCTAAGAAGTTGTATTACCTTATAAAACTGAGAAAAATCCCTTTCTTCTGTTCCATCTTCAAGCCTATGAGGCTTGGGCATTGGCATCATATAGGTGAGCTCTCCGTCTATCCAAAAACGGATAACAAGATAGTCCTCAACAATGGAAAATTGAGTATCGTAAAGGAATTTCCAACTTACAAGATTAGGAAACGAAAGGTCACAATTTTGCCATTCACTAGTTAGGGTGTAGCTTTGAATGAGATCCTTGTCGTCCTCAGTTATCTCAGAAAACTTTATCATGGGCTTGCCTCATTTAGGAAGCGCATTCTTTAGATAAAGAATGAAATCATCCACCATTTCTTTTTTAAGACATAAGGGTGGTAGCAAGCGGATTATATTTGTTGAAGAACTGCCTGTAAAACAGTGCTCATCATATATGAGCTTTTGCCGAACATCTTTATGCTCAATGTCAAGTTCAATACCAATCATTAGGCCACGCCCTCTTACCTCCTTGATATGTTTAACCTCCCCCTGAAGAGCTTTAAGGCGTGAAAGAAGATATTCACCCGTTAAACGGGCATTTTCTATAAGATCCTCTTTTTCTATGACCTCAAGGACAGCTAGGGCTGCTGAGCATGCTAGGTGATTACCTCCAAAGGTGGTCCCTAGTTGCCCATATTCGGGCTTAAACTCTGGTGATATAAGTACAGCTCCCATTGGAAGTCCATTTGCAATTCCTTTGGCAACGGAGATTAAATCAGGCTTTACGTCAAGCCATTGGTGGGCGAAGAATTTTCCAGTTCTTCCATAACCACATTGTATCTCATCACAAATAAGTACTGTATTATATTTAGTGCAAGCCTCTCTTAAGCCTTGAGCAAATTCCTTAGTGGCAAGTCTTATTCCTCCAACACCTTGAACACATTCAATAATACATGCTGCAACATCCCCTTTAGAAAGTTCCTCCTCCCAAGCTTGAATATCATTTAGTGGAAGGTAGGTAACATGGTTATTAGCGTTTATTGGAGAAATAATTTTAGGATTATCAGTTACTTCTACAGCAAGTGATGTACGCCCATGAAATGCTTTTTTTGCTGAAAGTACACGTGTCTTATTAGTTTTAAATGAAGCTAACTTAAGACAATTCTCATTTGCCTCAGCACCGCTATTAACTAAGAATAGTTGATAGTCATCATATCCGGATATCTTACCAAGTTTCCTGGCTAATTCCCTTTGAAGGGAGTTTATTACCGAATTACTGTAAAACCCCAAATTTTGGAGTTGCTCACTTACTTTTTTTATATAATGAGGATGACAATGTCCAATACTTATAACAGCGTGACCTCCATATAGGTCAAGGTATTTTTGTCCTTTTTCATCCCATACGTAACATCCCTTTCCTTTAACAATGTTTACGTCAAGTAGCGGGTATACATCAAAAAGATTCATATTCTTATAGCCTTTTAATGGATGCTTATTAGAAAAAAATGTAGTATTTAAAATGCTGAGGCTTTAAGCATCAGTCCTTCTTTTTCATCTAAGCCAAACATTAGATTCATATTTTCAACGGCTTGCCCTGCAGCACCTTTAAGTAGATTATCAATAGCCGAGGTTACAAGTAATTTGTCTTTAAATTTTTCGCAATGAATCAGACATTTATTGGTGTTTACCACCTGCTTAAGATCAAGAGGAAAGTCCACGTAATGAGTAAACTTAGCGTTTTTATAGAAGTCTTTGTATGCATCAATAATAGTATCTATCTCTTCTTTTGTTTTAATAAGGCAAGAAGAAAATATGCCACGAGAAAAGTCTCCCCGATAAGGGATAAAGTCTATTTCTGCATTAAATTCACTATCTACTTGCTTAAGGCTTTGTATGATTTCAGGTAAATGTTGATGCACGAAGGGTTTATATATGCTTATATTGCCATTTCTCCAACTAAAATGAGTGGTTGGGGTGGGTTTTTGTCCAGCACCACTACTACCAGTTAAAGCATTAACTACTACATCCCCTTTTAGTATTTGCATTTTGGCAGCAGGTAGTAGGGCTAACTGAATGCATGTAGCAAAACAACCAGGGTTAGCTATATGAGTGGCTTTTGAGATTTCTTTAGAGTTAATCTCTGGCAAGCCATAAACAAAGTCGTTATCTTTAGAAGAAAGTCTAAAATCCTGAGCTAGGTCAATTATCTTTACTTTTGAAGGTATGTTGTTAGAAGAGATAAATTCTTTTGATTTACCATGACCAAAACAAAAGAATAAAAGGTCCACTTTATCAAAAGGCTTTTCATCGGTAAAGCGTAGAGGAGTATCTCCATAAAGTCCTTCATGGACATCAGTTATAAGTTTACCAGCACTACTTTCGCTATGGACGAAAACTACTTCGGCTTCTTTATGATTAACCATCAGACGCAAGAGTTCGCCTGCAGTATAGCCTGCTCCGCCTAGTATTCCTACTTTTATCATAGTATTTGTTTTTATGGGGCTTTTTACCTTTCTTCCTTTTTATGTATGCCGTAATATACTCTTAGTGGTGTACTTAGTATCTTGATAAACCCTTTTGCTTCTTCAGCCGTCCAGCCATGTTGCATCTCTCCATACTCTCCGAGTTTGGATTTTAATAGGTCATCTTGTGAATCCACTCCTACTACTTCAAATCCAAGGGGGCGAAGTTTAAGTATTACCTCACCATTGACATTTCTTTGACTACTAGTAAGCATTGCCTCAATATCAGTCATTACGGGCTCTAAATATTGGCTCTCATGTAGGAACATACCATACCAATTTGCAACTTGGTCTTTCCAATATTGTTGCCACTTGCTCAAGGTGTATTTTTCAAGTGTGCGGTGAGCTTCAATTATTAATTTAGGGGCAGCAGCTTCAAAGCCAACACGTCCCTTTATACCTATTATTGTATCACCTACATTGCAGTCACGCCCTATACCATAGGCAGCTCCTAGGCTTTCTATTGTTTGTATGGCTTTAATCTTATCGGAAAACTTTTTACCATTAACTTCTATGATTTCACCATGCTTAAATTTTATTTTTAGCTCTGTTTCTTCTTCTTTAGTAACATGCTTTAGGTATGCCTCTTCGGGAAGTCCTTGTCGAGAGTCTAATATTTCACCACCGCAGATGCTAGTTCCCCAAATACCCACATTGTAGGAATATTTTAATTTAGCAAAATCAGCCTTAAAGCCATTTTTGTTTAGATAATCAACCTCCTGCTTACGAGAAAGACTTTTATCGCGTGTTAGGGTGATAATCTCTACTTTAGGGGCCATAACCAAAAATGTCATATCAAATCTTATTTGGTCATTTCCTGCACCTGTGGAACCATGTGCAATGGCATCGGCACCAATTTCTTTAGCATAACGAGCAATAGCAATAGCCTGGAATATGCGCTCTGAAGATACTGATATAGGGTAGGAGTTGTTGCGCAAGACATTTCCAAAAATCATATATTTTAGACTCTTTTGGTAATATTCTTGCGTAACATCTAGGGTGACGTACTGTTTTGCTCCTAGTTTTAAAGCGTTCTTTTTATTTGTTTTGAGTTGCTCCGGGGTAAATCCTCCGGTGTTTGCGCAGGCAGCATATACCTCATAACCCATGTCGTGGGATAATTTCATTACAGTGTATGAGGTATCTAGACCTCCAGAGAATGCTACTACAACTTTTTTCTTCTTTTCCATAAACGTTTCAATTTTTTTTAATCCTCTTAAGAACCTCACTAGAAAGCTCTATTGGTGTACCCTCACCCAAATGATTCTCTGGGTCGTATAGCATACCGGTGCAAATACAATATTTTCTATTAGTACGTTTAAGAACGTCAGAATTTATGCACCCCTCACATCCCCTCCAAAAGGCATCGTCATCAGTTAACTCAGCGAATGAAACGGGCATGTATCCTAGTTGAGTATTCATCTTCATTACGGCCGTTCCACTTGTTAGGGAGAAAATCTTTGCTTTTGGCCAACGTTTGCGAGCAAGCGTGAAAGTAAGATCTTTTATTCTTTTTGCTAGGCCTATGCCACGAAAGTCTGGGTGAACTATCAAACCTGATGTGGTCACATAATGTTTGTTACCCCAGGTTTCAATATAACTAAATCCTGCGAATCTATCTCCCTGAAGAGCTATCACAGCTTTAGCTTCACGCATCTTTGTAGCCAAATATTCGTGTGTTCGTCTGGCAATACCTGTGCCACGCACTTTTGCCGCCTCTGCAATAGTGTCTAGGATTGTATCCACATACTTTTCATGCGAGGCATCCGCAACCACTACGATTATATCTTCCATTTTTTCCTCTTTTGACAAAAGTGTCCTATTTTATTTCAGGGATAACGGTCCTTAGCTTTGGAATGACTTCCTTTGGGCTAACACCTTCCTTTATAACAAAGAATATCGTATCATCACCTGCAATCGTGCCGATAATGGAGTCAATTCCACTATTATCAATATTGTATGCTAGGCTACTTGCATAGCCAGGACGTGTTTTGACCACTCCAACGTTGCCAGAGAAATTTATTGACAAAAAACCAGATGTAAGTAACATCTCTGACACTTGTTTAGGGCTCATTACTCGTTTGTACATTGTTTCGTTAGGAAGGACATAGAAATACTTTCCAGTCATATTAGTGGCTTTTGCTACCTTTAGTTGTTTCATATCTCTACTAAGTGTAGCTTGGGTAATCTTGTAACCTTCTGTTTTGAGGGCTTTGAGTACTTCGTCTTGGGAACAAAGTTCATTGCTTGATATAAGCATGCGCAGTACTTTAAGTCTATCATTCTTCGATTTCATAGCTGTATATTTATGCAGTTTCATATGCAAAAATATACGTTTTTTTGCAAAAAAGCAAATAAATATGCAAAATTTTGCATATTTATTAATTTTTGCGCCATCCAAAGACGAGGGCTATTCAATCT
>JAJQAI010000165.1 GCA_021203915.1 Prevotella sp.
ATATATTCTTATTGGTAACATTCTTTCTCTTAAACGTTTATTTTTTTGGGTTTATTGCTTTTTAGAGGTTTTTCTATTCTTAGTCCTACCTGGTCCACGAAAAGCATTGTGACTCATTGAGTTATATTTTTTGTTACCGAATAAGCATTAATAATGGTTAAAGAAATTCATCTCCCACCCTATCACCAACAAAGAAGTATGCATTGAAGTACACCATTCTCACATAATTTTTTTTGAAGTCGAAGAAGAGAGTGCGCGAAAGTTTAGAGACCTCATCTTAACTAGTAAGTGGGCGGAATCCGTTAGGATTGAGAAAGCCCTTAACTTCTTGAAACTATTCATACTTTTCGAGTAGCCATTCTAACGTTCTTACCCTGTTCGAGCATAGCCATACAATCCTCGTAATCACGCAACCTTCTTTCACGTGCCTTAGGCTTTTCCGTCCTTTTCCGCTTCATACGTAACTCGAACTTCTTGGCGTCCTCACCATATAGGATAGGAGTATCTTTAATCTCTCGTGCCATAATCCTTCTTTCCTTGTTTCGGGTACGAAGTTAAGGAATTTTAGGGGGGAAGCAAAAAAAATGCGCCTTTTTCTAGCGTTGTTTCAAGCCCTACTTGATTTTGAGCATCTAAGAAGTTCTTCTTTTAAAAACTTTGGAGTATATCCTTTTTTTGCTTTTGACACTTTCTCTGGCGTACCCGTAGATAAAATGTATCCACCACGGGCGCCACCTTCTGGGCCCATATCAATAATATGGTCAGCAAGCTTTATTACATCAAGGTTATGTTCAATAACAATTACCGTATTACCACGAGAAACTAATTTTCTTAAGACATCCATTAATATGCGTATATCTTCAAAATGAAGACCAGTTGTTGGTTCATCTAGTATATATAGGGTTTTACCGGTATCTCTTTTGGAGAGTTCAGTAGCTAGCTTTATTCTCTGACTTTCTCCTCCAGATAGTGTTGTTGAGGGTTGTCCTAGTTTTACGTAGCCCAATCCCACATCCTGCATTGTTTTTATTTTACGAAGAATCTCAGGCTGAGAAGAAAAAAGCTCAACGGCTTGACTTACAGTTAAATCAAGTACATCAGCTATGCTTCTACCTTTAAAGCGAACCTCTAGGGTTTCTCTATTATACCTTTTTCCTCGGCATGCCTCACAAGGAACAGTTATATCGGGCAAGAATCTCATCTCTATGGTTTTGTAACCTTGCCCCGCACAAGCCTCACAACGTCCTCCCTTAACATTAAAGGAAAAACGTCCTGGCTTATAGCCCCTTATCTTAGCCTCAGGAAGACTTACAAAAAGTGACCTAATATCTGAGAATACGCCTGTATATGTAGCAGGATTAGAACGTGGAGTCCTACCTATTGGACTTTGATCAACACTTACAACTTTATCTATATACTCTATGCCTTCAATGCTATCATAATCCAAAGGCTTTTTAAGAGAACGATAAAAATGTTGGCTTAAGATGGGTTGCAGGGTCTCATTAATAAGGGTAGATTTGCCAGAGCCACTAACACCCGTAACAACAATCATCTTACCCAAAGGAAACTCTACATCTATATTTTTAAGGTTGTTCCCTTTAGCCCCATGAATAATAATGCTTTTGCCACTACCTTTAGAGCGTTCTTTTGGAACCTCAATAAGAAGTTCTCCACTTAAATACTTGCTAGTTAGAGTACTCTTAGCAATCATATCTTTGGGCTTACCATTAAAAAGGACTTCCCCTCCCATTGGTCCAGCCCCTGGTCCTATATCAACGATATAATCAGATGAAAGCATCATATCTCTATCGTGTTCTACAACGATAACAGTATTGCCAATATCACGCAAATCTTTAAGGGAAGAAATTAGGCGATTGTTATCGCGCTGATGAAGACCTATGCTAGGCTCATCTAAGATGTAAAGAACGTTTACAAGACGGGACCCTATTTGAGTGGCAAGACGAATGCGTTGACTCTCTCCACCTGAGAGTGAGCCTGCAGGGCGAGAAAGTGAAAGGTAGTCAAGACCTACCTCAAAAAGAAAATCAATTCTAGAGGTTATTTCTTTGATAATTTCCGAGGCTATCTTTTCCTGCCGTGGGGTAAGATGTTTTTGAGCCTCTATGAACCAACTTCTAAGTTCAGAGATATCAAGCGAAGAAATCTCTGATATATTCTTATCCCAAATACGATATGAAAGGGATTCACGTGAAAGCCTTTCTCCTTTACATTCAGGACAAACACATACGCTTTGGAACTGATCGGCCCATTTCTGAGCACTTGAGCTATCATCTGTATCTATAACCGACTGTAAGTATTTTAAAATTCCATCAAAATCTACAAAGTAATCACTAGTTGAACCCATTACTTCTCTTTTGATTCTAACTCTAGACATAGATCCATAAAGAATTTCATTTATGGCTTCTTCTGGAATCTGTTCAATGGGTGTATCAATAGTGGATTCATACTTTTCTAGTAAGGAGGATATTTGCCAGAATATCATTTGGTTTTTATACTTTCCTAAAGGCAAAATACCACCTTGTCTAATAGAGAGTTTTTTATTAGGAATAACTTTTTTAAGATCAATCTCATTAACATATCCCAGCCCCTTACATTTAGGACAAGCACCTTCGGGAGAGTTAAAGGAGAACTTATTTGGAGCAGGATCGCCGTATGCCATACCAGTTGTTGGGCACATAAGACGTTTGCTATAATATTTTGCCTCTAGGGTTCCACTATCCATAACCATAACTAGGCCATCACCTTGACGCATAGCAAGGTCCACACTTTTCTTAAGACGTTCGAAATCTTTTTGAGACGCTTTTAACCTATCAATGACAACCTCAATGTTATGGTTTTTATAGCGGTCAGTTTTCATGCCACGGGTAATTTCTTGAATCTCTCCATCAACCCTTGCATATAAAAAGCCTTTTCTTCTTAAACTTTCAAAGAGTTCACGATAGTGACCTTTTCGTCCTCTAACAACTGGAGAAAGAATAAGGATTCCTTTATCTTTATAGCGTGTAGAAATCATCTCGACTACTTCCTCTTGGGTGTACTTTACCATCTCCTCGCCCGTGGCATAGCTATAGGCTTTACCGGCACGAGCGTAAAGTAAACGAAGATAATCGTAAATTTCGGTAATTGTACCAACGGTAGAACGTGGATTTTTATTAGAGGTCTTCTGCTCAATACTAATCACCGGAGAAAGGCCAGAGATTTTATCCACATCAGGACGCTCCATAGAGCCTAAGAAATTGCGAGCATAGGCAGAAAAAGTTTCAATATATCGGCGTTGGCCTTCAGCATATATTGTATCAAAGGCAAGTGAGGACTTACCGCTACCGCTTAGCCCAGTAATAACAGTTAAGCTATCGCGTGGTATTTCCACATCTATATTTTTGAGGTTGTGCACACGCGCGCCCCAAACACTTATACTCTTGGGATTTCTCTCAGACACAAAACTAAAAGATTATTCTTCGTAAATGGTTCCAGAGTCCTCGGAATACCCACGAAGAAGATTGACGTCACGTTTTATGTGAAAAGTTCTACCATCAGCGCCCTTGGCATTAACCAAGACATAGTAAACACCTTGAGCCACATCCTTACCTTTGTACTTTCCATCCCAACCGCCAGCAGGGTCAGTCCACTCATATAATTTTTGTCCCCATCTATTGAAGATATAAGCATGGAACTCTATAATGGATTGATAGCCATCTTTAGCCTTATAAATATCATTTATCCCATCTCCATTTGGTGAGAAGGCATTAGGCATCTCAAGTTTACTTTCACTAATAGTTACACGAAGAGGCCCTATCTCATCCCAATACTCTTGATCATAAGCTACAGTGTCATTGCCATTAACAAAAGTAGCATAAACAACGATTCTATGAGAACCCGCTGTGGTAAAGGTGTATTCAGTATCTTCCTCATAACGTATTAAATATGGAGATGACTCACCCTCAAGCGTAAAACGCCACTCATAATATTCACTCCAACCATAGGCATTTTCTGGGTTAGATTTAAAAACACCCCTCAGGGGAGCATCACCCGAAAAATCGGTACTTTCCTCCTCTTCGCCATCAGAGGAGGTATAGGTTGCAGTAGGGTTAATTGTTGGGAGTTCGTCTTGAGCCATTACACCTATAGAGCCTAGAATAAAGCACGTGGTGAAAAGGGCGAAAAACACAAAAATTCTCATTCTATACATTTTTGCAAATTTACTTAATAAAGTTGATTAGACGCGCATTTTTTTGTATTTTTGCAGAAACAAACTAGTTAAAAGCATCTTATGCGCATCTTAAGGTATATTTTCTTTTTTCTTGCTCTTATAGTAGCAACTTTAGTTGTAGCTCAAGATAAAAAAGATCAAGATCTCTACAAGGTCAAAAAGGGTGAGACTCTCTATGGTATAGCTACGCAAAACGGTATAACAGTTGATGAACTTATCCAAGCCAATCCAGAGATGACTTCTCCGGATTTTAAACTTAAGAAAGGTGTTTATATAACCATTCCTAAGGCTACCCCTAAAGTTCAAGAAAAAGTCCCGGCATTAAAAGGTCAAACCTTAAAAGTTGGTATTGTTCTTCCACTTCATGACGATGATGGCGATGGAAGACGAATGGCTGAATACTATCGAGGTATTCTCATGGCTTGTGATGACCTTAAAAAAGATGGTATATCTTTAGAGATTAATACTTACAATACGCCTCAGGATTGCCAAATTGATAGTATTTTAGAAAAAAGTGCTCTAAAGAGTGCAAATATTATTTTTGGACCGCTTTATACAAAGCAACTTCCCTCTCTTACCTCATATGCTAGGGCTTCGGGATCTAAGATTGTAATACCATTTTCAATAAATGGAAATGATGTTGCAACAAACTCAAATATTTATCAAATACATAAATCTCCTACACTGTTTAACGAAAATGTTGTAAAACAGTTTATCGCTCGTTTTAAGGATTCAAACGTTATCGTTGTTGACTGTCAAGATGCAACAAGCGACAAGGGCGCTTTCACTTCTAGCTTAAGAAAGAAAATTGAAGAAAATGGCATATCAAACAAAATAACGAGCATTATTTCTCCTTACGAGTCATTTAAACAGGCCTTTAGCGAAACATCGCCAAATGTGGTAGTACTAAATACAGGACGTTCGCCGGAACTAAATAAAGTAATTGCCCGTCTTGATAGCATCCTAATAGATAAGCCGACACTGGAGATAACCTTGTTTGGTTATACCGAATGGCTAATGTATGAAAAGCACAATAAGGCAAAGTTCTTTAAGTATGACACCTATGTGCCTACAAATGCATATTATAACCCTTACTCCTCAAAAGTTAAAGCCTTGGAGGAAAAATATCAAAAATGGTTTAAGAGTGATATGATGGAGTATCTTCCACGTTTTGCCCTTACTGGCTATGACCATGGAATGTTCTTCCTAAAAGGACTATACGAAGATGGTATGCCTTTTACGGGCTCTGAGCAGGATAAAGACTTTGTACAAACGCCACTTCGTTTTACAAGGGTTAGTTCGATTGGTGGTTACCAAAACATGGCTTTCCTATTTGTACATTACAATAGGAATAACACCATATCATTAATCAATTTCTAGGGGAATGCTAAAGTACTTAGCCACCACAATGCTTCTTGTGGTATCCATTGGCCTTAGGGCGCAAATAGGCCAATACCGCAATGACCTAAGCATTGGTGTAAATGGTGGATATATACTTAACCAAGTAGGATTTAGCCCAAAGGTAAACCAAAGTATGCACGGAGGTGCAACCGGTGGATTTACCTTTCGTTACGTATGTGAGAAATACTTTAGTACTATCTGCGCTATTCAAGCAGAGCTCAATTATGCTAGTTTGGGCTGGAAAGAGGATATAGTTGATGTGGATGACCATCCGGTAATAAATAATCATACTGGACTAGCTGAAGAATATAGTAGAACTATTAACTACTTTCAAATACCGGTTTTTGCCCAACTAGGTTGGGGACGAGAAGAGCGTGGATTTAAGTTTTTCGTTCAAGCAGGACCTCAGATAGGTTTTTGCGTTGGAGAATCGACGTCGACGAACTTTGAGCTTTCTGAGCGTAACACTCAAGACCGTGTCAACAACACCGTTGCGCAAGACACGATGAAAGTTGAGAATAAATTTGATTATGGCATAGCCGGTGGACTAGCACTTGAGTACTCTCACCCAAAGGTAGGACATTTTATTCTAGAGGGTCGTTACTACTATGGACTAGGCAACATATACGGCGATTCTAAAAAAGATTATTTCGGAAAATCAAATCATTCTAGTATTATTATAAAACTACCATACCTTTTCGATTTGGTAAAAACCAAGGTCGCTGAAAGAAAATAACTCCTCCCATGAAAAGAAGAAGAAAGAAAAATTAAACCT
>JAJQAI010000142.1 GCA_021203915.1 Prevotella sp.
AACAAAGAGATATTGTTAAAGATAGAGCACACTTTCATTACCCATATTAAATAGTAAATCAAGTATACTTAAATTAGGAATAAAACCATATTTGGTTTCATAAACCTGATAATAACGCTTTGAAATAAAATCTTTATCTTCTTTTGGATGCTTAGGATGAATCACCTCACGAAAATCTGCCACACCCTTAAGCCTATCATCTTCTAAGGGAATAAATTCTTTTGTTGGCTTAAAATTTGGTCGAATTCCAAGAAGTTCACATATTTTAGAGCAGATTTCTAAATTAAAGTCGTAAAGGAAAGTCCACTTTTTCTCAAAAAAAGGTTGTATATCATCGGCATAAAACATAAAAAAGGGAGATTCACCATATGAACTTTTTATGGCATTCCAATGAATATGACGCCAATTGCCATGCTCGCTTATGCGAACATCTTTCATTAAAAGTTTAGAATCCCGTTTTTCATCTGCTAGCTTTTTTTCAACTGGAATAGTAAGTTGTTGCGTCCCATTTGTTGAGGAAATAATACAGCGATTTCTATATGTCTGTTTAAGAAAGCTATCATAGGCTTCTATTTTAACCTCATCATAACGATAAAGTTTTTGCCACCATTGAATAGGCGCAAAATAAGCCGAGGACATTAGCGCTGATGTCATATCCTTTTTTGTGGAGTGAAAAATTAAAACATCTTACTTACGCGCTTAATACCATCTACTAAGGCATCTATCTCCTCTTTGGTATTATACAAAGCAAAAGAAGCTCTGACAGTGCCTTGTATACCAAGACAGTCCATAAGTGGTTGAGCACAATGGTGTCCTGTGCGCACAGCAATACCTAGGCGGTCAAGCAGTGTCCCCATATCAAGATGATGGATATCACCAACAAGGAACGAAACAAGAGCATCCTTACTGCTAGACTCTCCAAAGATTCTAATACCATCTATTGTTTTAAGCTTAAAAGTGGCGTACTGGGTAAGCTCCTTTTCATAAGAGCTAATATTATCCATCCCTAAGCGATTTAGATAATCAATGGCAACTGCCAAGCCATGGGTAGATATATAATCGGGAGTTCCCGCTTCAAACTTAAGCGGAAGATCTTCAAATACGGTCTTTTCAAAGCTTACGCTCTTAATCATCTCACCTCCACCTTGATAAGGAGGCATTTCTTCAAGCAGTTTCTCTCGCCCGTAAAGTACTCCAACGCCTGTTGGACCATACATCTTATGGCCACTAAAGGCAAAGAAATCGCAATCTAGTGCTTGTACATCAACACTAAAGTGAGGTACACTTTGAGCTCCATCAACCAAAACAGGTACGCCATATTTATGTGATATACGTACAATTTCTTTTATTGGGTTTATTGTTCCTAGAACGTTGCTTACATGAGTAATGCTAACTAATTTCGTTTTCTTAGAGAATAACTTTTCAAAATCTTCAAGCAAAATCTCCCCTTTATCATTCATGGGGATTACACGAATGGATATTCCCTTTTTTTCTTTTATTAATTGCCAAGGCACTATATTGGAATGATGCTCCATAACGGAGACGATTACCTCATCCCCTTCATGCATAAACTTTTCTGAAAAAGAAGAAGCAACTAAATTAATGCTTTCTGTTGTACCCCGAGTAAAAATTATTTCACTAGTTGAACTTGCATTTATAAAGGCCCTAACCTTTTCTCGAGCTTCTTCGTGCAAATCAGTAGCCCGTTGAGATAAAAAATGAACTCCACGATGAACATTTGCGTTTGCATTGTAATACTCATCTATTAGTGCTTGAACTACCTCACGAGGCTTCTGCGTTGTGGCAGCATTATCCAAATATATAAGTGGACGGTCATACACTTTACGAGAAAGTATCGGAAAATCTTCACGTATCTTACTTACATCCAACATATTTTCTCTCTTTAATAACCTAAAAGGCAAAAATTAATATTTTTAAGGGGACAAAAATCTATTGACATAGTTTGCACCCTATACATTTGCTAAGTTCTCCACGGAAACGTTTTTCCACCAAGTAACGTAGCCTATCACGCAAGGGTGAAAGACTAACGTAGCTTATAACTTCACTGATAAAGGCAATCTCAAGCAGTAATTTGGCCTCTTTAAGACTTACTCCGCGCTGTCTCATATAAAAAAGGGCTGCATCGTTAAGTTGTCCTACTGTACTACCATGGGAACACTTTACATCATCGGCGTATATCTCTAACATTGGTTGAGTATACATGCGAGATTCTTTTGTTGCACAAAGGTTTTGATTAGTTTCCTTTGAAGAGGTCTTTTGTGCTCCCGGCCGAACCATGATTTTTCCAGCAAAAGCACCTACAGCCTTATCATTAAGAACGTACTTATATAGTTCATTGCTCTTACAGTTGCAGGCTTTGTGGTCAATTAAGGTATTATTGTCCACATGCTGAAGTTTATCTATAATCACACAACCATAAAGATTGCACTCGGCACCATCTCCACTAAAGACTAAATCAGTTCTATTACGAGTAATACCATTATGTAGCGTAATAACATTGTGGTTTACCCTGCTATCTGCCTTTTGGTCAATAAATAAGTTACTCAAGCGTACATTCTTGGCATGAGTCTCCTCAAGACAATAAAGATCAAGGCTAGCATTATTGCCAACATATGCCTCTATTACTTGCGTTGTAAGGAAATTTTTATCATCTGCAGCATGGTCACAAAACAACAATTTTATTTGTGCGCCATCCTCAACAATAATAAGTACTCTTCTATTTACCATAAGGTCTACATCAGAACGTAGAATATTTATTACTTGAATAGCCCTTTGAAGGACAACATTTTTAGGCACATAAATAAGAAGCCCGTCTTGCGCCATCATAGTATTAAAGGAAACTATAGAATCATTAGCATCAGCAATTAAAGAATAATATTTGGAAATGAGCTCAGGATTCTTTTTAGCTACCTGATTTATTGAGTCTATAATTACGCCCTCTGGCAAAGCCCCTTTTCTTGGTTTTACATCAGAAAAAAGACTATCGTTCACCATAAAGTAAAGAGCGGTACTTAAGTTTGGGACATCACATTTAAAGGCCTCGTAAGGATCAACGGGTATTTTCAGTCGATTTATATTAAGACCATAATTAGGCATGAAAAGCGATTCAACGTCCGTATACTTGTATCTTTCAAGCTTTTGAGTAGGGAAACCAAGACGCCTAAAATTCTCGAATGCCACGTTTCTTACGGCATTCATCTCATTACAAGAGTGGCTATAGATTGCTTCTCTTTCCTTTTGGAATAAATCAATATATTGCTTTTCGGCTCCCATAAAGAATATTTAGTCTAATTCGGCTTTAATCCAGTCGTAACCCTTTTGTTCGATTTCTTTGGCTAGTTGGGAACCAGAGGTCCTAACTATCCTCCCCTGATAAAGTACATGGACCACATCGGGTTTTATTATCTCAAGAAGACGATCATAGTGAGTTATTACGATATAACTCGTCTCTATAGTCTTTAATTTGTTAACTCCTTGAGCTACTATTCTTAATGCGTCAACATCGAGTCCAGAATCAGTCTCATCTAGTATGGCAAGTTTTGGCTCAAGCATCGCCATTTGGAAAATTTCGTTGCGTTTCTTTTCACCTCCGCTAAATCCTTCATTAACAGAGCGATTGGTAAGGTTAGTATCGAGTTCAACAACTTTTCTTTTTTCTCGCACAAGTTTTAAAAACTCTGCAGCATTTAGAGCCTCTTTACCTTCATATTTACGCTTTTCATTAATGGCGGCACGCATAAAGTTATTCATCGACACTCCAGGAATCTCAACCGGATATTGAAATGAAAGAAATAAACCCTCATGAGCACGGTCTTCAGGTTTCATCTTTAGCAAGTCCTTACCATTAAAAAGGGCTGTCCCAGAGGTTACCTCATAAAGAGGATTTCCAACTAGCACTTGGCTCAAAGTAGACTTTCCTGAGCCGTTGGGTCCCATTATGGCATGGACTTCTCCATCCTTAATAGTAAGATTTACCCCTTTAAGTATTTCCTTATCGCCTATTTTAGCGCAAAGATTCCGAACCTCTAACATATAAAAACGTATTAAAATAAACCTTATCCAATAGTGCCTTCTAGTGACACCGATAGTAATTTTTGAGCCTCAACGGCAAATTCCATAGGAAGTTTGTTTAAGACATCCTTTGCATAACCATTCACTATAAGGCCAACAGCCTGCTCGGTTGGAATGCCCCGCTGAGCAAGGTAAAAAAGTTGATCCTCACTTATTTTGCTTGTTGTAGCCTCATGTTCTAGGATTGCAGTTTCACTGTGAACATCTTGATAGGGGAACGTATGAGCTCCACACTCACTACCTAGCAATAAACTATCACAAGAGCTATAATTTCTAGCTCCATCAGCTGAAGATGTCACACGAACCAAACCACGATAGGAGTTCTGGCTATGGCCAGCGCTAATACCTTTGCTTATGATTGTACTTTTTGTATTCTTACCTATGTGTATCATCTTTGTTCCGGTATCAGCCTCTTGATGGTTATTCGTTACAGCAACTGAATAAAATTCCGCTTGAGAGTTATCTCCACGGAGCACACAAGAAGGATATTTCCATGTTATGGCAGAACCCGTTTCAACTTGTGTCCAAGATAATTTTGAGTTAACACCACGAAGTTCACCTCGCTTGGTTACAAGGTTAAGTACGCCGCCTTTCCCGTTTTCATCACCTGGATACCAATTCTGAACCGTTGAATATTTAACCTCAGCGTTATCCTTTACAATGATTTCCACTATTGCTGCATGAAGTTGGTTCTCATCTCTCATAGGTGCTGTACAACCCTCGAGGTAAGAAACATAAGAATCATCTTCTGCGATGATGAGTGTTCGCTCAAACTGACCGGTGTTTCGGGCGTTTATGCGGAAATATGAACTTAATTCCATGGGGCTTTTTACGCCCTTAGGAATATAAACAAAAGATCCATCGCTAAATACAGCACTGTTTAGGGCTGCAAAGAAATTGTCGCGATAAGGAACTACTGTCCCTAAGTACTCGCGCACTAAAGAAGGGTGATTTTTTATAGCCTCACCTATGGAGCAAAATATAATGCCTTTTTCAGCTAGTTTATCCTTGTATGTTGTCTTAACAGAAACAGAGTCCATTATCGCATCTACGGCAGTCTGTCCGCTTAAGATAAGACGTTCCTGAAGTGGTATACCTAGTTTTTCGAAGGTTTTCATCATTTCAGGGTCAATATCCTTTTTCTCACCCTTAGAGTCCTTCTTAGCCATAGGGTCGGCATAATAAGATATCGCTTGGTAATCAATCTCGGGGAGGTTTACGTGTCCCCAGGAAGGGGCTTGAAGCATTTTCCAATACTTAAAAGCCTTAAGACGAAAGTCAAGTAACCACTCTGGCTCACCCTTTTTAGAGGAAATAAGACGTACTACATCTTCGTTTAGCCCAACATCAATGATATCTGTATGTACATTTGTAGTAAAACCGAACTCATATTTTTGTTCAGCAACTTGTTTCACAAAACTATTATCACTCTTTTTGGCCATACAGCTTAATTCCTCTAAAGAAAAATGTATTTTAAATAAACTTTTTTTCCATAGTTCAAGGATTGGCAAATTTACGAAAATAAGAAAAAAAGATTGCAAAAGTTTTATCGAAAATTACCTTTACTCTTTTTTTAGACCATGCTCAAGATTCTTTTTCCACAAACTTTTATAGCTGAAAAAGAGGTCACTAACTAAGATTTATATAGCTAGTGACCTCTTGGAGGAGAACTATTTAGAAAATTTCTTTTCTTTATTTGTTTAGTCCACGATTAGTGAATGTAGCGTTAAGCACCTTTAGGTAGTCGTGGTACTGTTTCTTTGTTAGAATGTAGCCCATGTAAGTTAGGTCTCTATAAACTGCATTCTTAACAATCACCTTGCTCTCTTCAGCATCAGTGCCTGATGCGTTCATCATGTTAGCGCAGAACTCGGAGTGTATATCCTTGACTGCCTCTAACTGATCAGATGAGAGATTTAAGTAATTTGCGAGGCTTGTAAAGTTTACCTCAAAGTTGTAAGCATTTACTGCTTCAACGTTACTTGCTTTCTCGTTCTCTGCAAATGTCATGGTAAGACTTAGTATTGCCATAACTGTCAAAAACAATCTTTTCATAATCTTTTTCCTTTCTTTCTTTTTAATGTTTAATTTTTTTTCTTCTTTCACCCTAAGGTCCTTTTCTCGCGAATCACCCATTGGGAATTAATTTGTTATCCTGTTTTTTGTCTTTTGACGATGCAAAGATACTATCAAGTGGAAACGATTTCCAAATAAATTTGCAACTGTTTGCGTTAACAGCCCTATTTTCTTGATTTATATCAAGATAATGAG